>CBFGOM010000167.1:0-14719 GCA_965650385.1 uncultured Oscillatoriaceae bacterium | reverse complement strand
GTTGAGGATATAACCTCTGTGGACCAGAAGGATATTCAAACGTTTATGCTCACAGTGGGCGTGGAACAGGGCTTTTCGGTGGAGGGGTTTGTGGATGTGCAGTATATCCGCGAAACCTATAGTAAGGCGATCGCCACCCCAGAAATCATCGCAGAATGGGCCAGTACCACCACGGTTGATATCGGTTATGTCCGCTATCAAATCAGCCAACTCCTGGAAGCTGGCACCGTGACTCTGGAAACGCTCAAGGCTGAGTCCCTGGTCCGGGAAGAGGTTGAGCAACTGGCAGACTTGAGCGATGCGGAACTCTGTACCTTATCTCAAAACAGTGATTTCACGGCTCTGCTGGGTGATGGGGTTTCCATCGAGTTGTCTGTGTCAGATAATGTGGATTACCTGCGAGAAACCTACAGTGCCGCGATCGCCTACTCTCTTAACCTTGAGGCGGACGCAGTTGCCGCACTCTCCGATGAAGAAATCCTCGCTTGGGCCAGCGACAGCGCAGCCGATGTGGGCTTCATCCGCTACCAAGTGATGCAGGCACTAGCGGAGCAATATGTCACCCTCGACCAGGTAAAAACCTACCTCGGCGTGGAAATTGAAGATATCAGCGACCTCACCGACACTCAAATCGTTGAATTAGCCTTCAACCCCGAATTCATCGTCTCCTTACCTGAAGAAGGCCCAGGCATCATGCCCGGAGCGGTTGATACTGCTGGCTTCATGGCAGTAGAAGAAAACACCACCGCCTTACAGGCATTCTTTGAAGTGGAAGATGTGACCGAGTTGACCGAAGCTCAAGTGCGAGAATTCATGTTCAGCGCTGCGATGGAGCAAGGGTTGAGCTTAGAAGGGTTCGTCCAGTTTGATTACCTACAGTCAACCTACTTCTCTGCCATCATCGGTACTGATGAGGCCGTTTTCGACTGGTTGGCGAAAGGCGGGGATAAAATCGATGTTGAGTTCCTGCGTTATGAAATCAAACAGCTAGAGCCAGACCAGCTTACCAGTTTGCTCGGCGAACTGAACATCGAAGTCACTGATGTGGAGATGCTCAACACCAAGCAGGTGGTTTCTATTGCCTACAGCGCTCAATTTAAGGAGTTTCTGGGGGTTGAGAAACTCCAATTAGGGGCGATCGACCTCGAAGGCTATCGCGAAAAATATGAAGCAGAACTAAGCGACTTTTTCGCTCAGAAAGATGAAAGTATTACCGACGGCCAAGAGACTACCGACAGCGAAGAGACTACCGACGGCGAAGGCATTATCCCAGGGGAAGAAACTACCGACAGCGAAGGCATTATCCCAGGGGAAGAGACGACCGACGGCGAAGGCATTATCCCAGGCGCTGAAAACTTCGATGCTGCCACAATCAAGGACGAAGAGCTTATCAAGTTCATGTTTGGCAAGGGATGGAAAATGGGGCTGAACCCCGTGGAGTTTGTCTCCGCAGATTACCTGCGTGACGAATTTGCGGATAAAATTGCTAAACATTACGAGATTTCGGTGAGCGCTGTTGCCGAACTCAAGGATGAGCTAATTATCGGGGGGATCTATGGCAATTTGGCGGATCAAATCGATATCGACTTCTGCCGCAAAGCCAACAAAGATAAACTCATCGCTAAATTTGGGAAGGCGATCGAGCAAATTACCGAGGTGGAAATCCTCGAATTCGCCTACACCGACGGTTTGGCCGAAGGGCTGCCCTTGTCTGAAGCCGACTTGCTAGATGTAGAAGGCTATCTCGGTCAATACCGCGAGGAAGTGGCAGCGGAATTTGGTGTGGAACCGGAGAAAGTGGCGACGTTAGACGTTTCCAAAATTCTGGAATTCGCCAAGGGAAAAGGCTTGAAACTTGGTCTGGACTTGGCCGCTTTTGCCGATATGGATGTCTTGCGCCAAGCCTTCCCAGCAGATATCGCTTTCAACTACCGCTTAGAACAGGTTTACAACCTCACTGCCGAAAGCACGTTCAGCTATATGGTCGCAGGTGGTATTGATGCGGGGTTGAATGCCTCCCCGGCGATCGACTTGGAGTGGTATAAAACCCACTACGCGACAGAACTGGAAGCCGATCAGGCGATCGCTGATATCGACGACAACGGCGCGATCGACAATGCCGAACTCTACGATTACATCACGGGTGTCGGCTTAGAGAAAGGCCAAAATCCATCGGAGCTGATTGATTTTGGCGCTTATCGCACTGAAGGTTCCGCTTCGGCCCAAGACCTGCTGACTTACTATAATGCCACCTCTTTGGAAGAAGTCAGCTATGCTCAAACCCTGGATTATATGTTAAGTGCTGGGTTAGAAGTGGGTCATCTGCCTTCTGACCAGTTGGACTTAGAAGCCTATCTCAGCACTAACAGCGATATGCTGATTGAAGACTACGGTATTGGAGCGATCGATGAGGTCTCAAAAGTAACAGTTGATACTTTCAAAGATATATTCGGATTGGGGTTATAAATGGCAATCTAACTTTAGGAACTCGCCTCAATCCCTGATTAAGTTGTAGAGAGAAGGGCAGGATGGGAATAACCCACCCTGCCCATTTTAACCCACATTCCGGAGATTAGATCGGGTTTTAACGAAGTTAGGAGGTTTCAGCCTCTATTGAAAGCCCTCATACCCCCTTAATAATAAATTTTTTAATAACCTCTCTAATTTTTTTCTGAGGGGTTTAATGCCATAACGCTTAGAGAGTAAAAATTTCAGGCTTTACAAGCCTCAAATATATTGAGAATAGAAATAAATCTGCAAAATATGGGATGGAACGCTACTGTAAATATTGAGCCGTCTTCAGGACAGAGCAAACGCCGTGTCTTTCCCCGGATTAAGCAGAAGATTGTCAAGGGAAAAGTTCTCTGCTTCTGCTAAAAAGCGTTACACTATACCCCATTGCCTATCCCATCCTTGACCCGATTGCCTTCCATGCCGAACCCTGTACAGCTTAATTTGTTTGACTCAGTTTCCCCTGAAGGGGAACCCGATTCTGTGAGTGCGATCGCCCAAAGAACCGGGACATTTACCGATAATATGAAACTGCCCATTCATCGCTGGTTTCGTTACTCCGCAGGATTTTCAGCAGATTGGGTTGAACGGGCGATCGCCGAACTGACCCCTCAAACCCTCTTGGATCCATTTGCCGGATCAGGGACTGTTTCTGTGGTTGCAGACAAATTAGGAGTCACTTCTTACGGCGTGGAAGCGCACCCGTTTGTTTATCGACTCGCCCAAGGTAAACTCGCTTGGAATACACCCATCCCGAATTTTTCAGCCGCTATCAGAGAGATTCAACAGGTCGCTACCAATCTTGAACCCAAGTTCACTGAACCCATTCCCGCACTTTTAAGTAAGTGTTACACCGATGCAGCCCTGCGTGATTTATTCACAATTCAACAAGCGTATCGGCAACTTGCTACCCACTTTTCTGAACCCCTCCAATCTCTGATTTTTCTAACAATTTCTGCTATTTTACGAGTCTCCAGTTATGTGGGAACTGCCCAGTGGCAATACGTTCTACCCAATAAGCGAAAGGCGAAAATTAATGATCCCTTTGATGCTTTAAGACATCAAGCCGCTTTGATGCAAAAAGACATGAGCTTGATGCAATCATTAGGGCAGTCACCTCGTTCTATTTTATTACAAGAAGATGCGAGGACCTTACAAAATGTCCCCGACACTTCCATCGATTTAGTCATCACATCTCCCCCCTATGCGAACAATTATGATTATGCCGATGCCACTCGCCTAGAAATGACCTTTTGGGGGGAGGTACAATCTTGGTCTGATTTACATGAAGCCGTTCGTAAGTTCCTAATTCGCTCTAACTCACAGCACGTTTCCAAAGAGCGTCTTACCTTAGATATGCTCATCCCTGAGTCTATTCTAAACCCGATTCAAGATGAATTATTTCCGATTTGTAAAGAGTTAGAAAAAATTAGGGCAACTAAGAGTGGCAACAAGGCATATCATACGATGATTGCTGCTTATTTTATCGATATGGGCAAAGTATTTCAGGCCCTTCATAGAGTAACCCGTCCCGGCGGTAAAATCTGCTTAATTATTGGAGATTCCGCCCCTTATGGCATTTATGTGCCGGTGGAAAAATGGTTAGGTCAATTAGCCTTGGCTGCTGGATTTGAAGGTTGGTATTTTGAAGAAATTAGAAAACGCAATGTAAAGTGGAAAAATAGAAAACATCGGGTTCCACTTCATGAAGGAAAACTTTGGATAAACAAGAATTAATAAGATGGCACAATCCCCTTCTCACCAATTCGGACAAATTTTAGGAAAAATATTGGAAGATATTGTATTGTATGACATCTTAAAGCCGAGGCTTAAAAAGTTTACTGAAAACAAAAACTACTATTTAGACTACCAAAAATCTCGTCCTGCTCGCAAGGGAAAAAAGGTAACTTGGGAAGATAAATATGGAAATAAGCATGATTTAGATTTTGTGATTGAATTGGGGGGTACGGAAGAAAAACTTGGCCTTCCTATAGCCTTTATTGAATCGGCATGGCGGAGATACACCAAACACTCGAAAAATAAAGTCCAAGAAATTCAAGGGGCAATTTTACCGATTATTCAAAGGTATTCTCAGTTAAACCCTTTTTATGGTGTGGTCTTGGCTGGAGATTTTACTCAACCCGCTTTAGAACAAATTAAAAATAATGGATTTGCCGTTATTTATATTCCTTATGCCGATGTAGTTAAGGCTTTTAAAAGCATCAATTTTGATATTGCTTTTGATGAAGCAACACCAGATTATTTGTATGAAGATGCATCAGAACAACTGAGATTGATAACTGACTCAGAAAAACAGCGGCTTCGACAGGCTTTAATGCAGGTTGCTCAAAAACAAGTCGAAGAATTTATGATAAAGCTACAAAATTGTCTTGAGCGTCACGTTACTCAAATTATGATTATGCCGCTGTTTGGAAACCGATATGAGTTTACTCGGGTCCAGGAGGCGATCGCCACTCTCAAAACCCTAAACTTAGAAAACCCTACCGGGGATTTTCAAAAGTTTGAGGCGGTGATTGATTATAACAATGGAGATTCAATCCGTGCTACTTTTCAGAACAAACTGTTACTAGCGGACTTTTTGCACCGTTTAGGCAACGAGTAAGGGGCGGTACTCTTCTCACTTGAGGGTTCAACCTCAGCGAGTTGATCATGTAACCGTTGGGTTATTCTACTTATAGAATCCTCCGAAGAAAATTTCCTAACATCTCAATTCCTAGGGTAGGATAACCCTAGACCTTTAAAAAATATGATTTACCCTGTTGTAGGAGTAACTGAAAGTATGTTATCTGCATTGAACCTCGTTGATGAAGGGTTTTATTTAGCCAGAAATTCTGATGTAGCCGCAGCCGTTGCCAGTGGGATATTCAGTAGTGGTGCCCAGCATTTTTTCGCGTTTGGAGAGCAGGAAAACCGGGACCCGAGTGCGTTGTTTCAGACGGATTACTATCTAGCTCAAAATCCCGATGTAGCGGCGGCGATTTCTCCAAATCTCACTCCGTTTGACCATTTTATTAATTTCGGGTACCGGGAAGGACGAGATCCGACGCCTTTTTTTAATACCAATTTTTACGCCCAAACGAATCCCGATGTAGCCGAGGCGGTTCGTCAAGACCCCCTGACGGGTTTCTTCGCTCACTATATCACATTTGGAGCGCAGGAAGGTCGCAGTCCTGTCGCCTTTTTTGATCAGAGTTATTATTTGGAACAAAATCCTGGGGTTGCTGATGCAGTTTCCCGAGGAGAGACGACGGCGATCGCCCATTTTGTTAACTTTGGGCAGTCTGAGGGTCGTTTGCCTCGTCGCCTCTTTAATGAAATGTATGTCTTCGGGGACAGTCTCTCCGATGATGGCAATTTGTTTGCCTTAACTCAGGGTCTATTTCCCCCAGAACCTTTATATGACAAGGGACGATTTAGTAATGGCCCTGTCTGGTCAGAATTTCTGCCTTCTCGTCTGGGATTAGAGGTCAATCCTCAGACTAATATTGCCTTTGGAGGGGCGACGACTTCTACTCTCAATTCTGGCAATTTACAAAATCCGTTATTTCCACCTTTGCCCGGATTGCAAACCCAAATTGATAGTTTTCTAGCCCAAACTCCGTTCTCTAATCCCAATGGATTATACACCATTTGGGCCGGTTCTAATGATTACCTGAATGCGGGGATTACAGATGTCACAATTCCCGTGAATAATCTGGTGAATGCGGTGACGCAACTGGCGGATGATGGTGCTCGCAATTTTATGGTAATGAACCTCCCCGACTTGGGTAACACGCCCGGAGTCAGAAATCGAGGACCGCAAGCGCAGCAATTGCTTACCCAATTATCTAATGCTCATAATACCGCTTTAGCTGCAGCGATCGCCAATTTAGACCAAAACCCAAATATCAATATTATTCTCGTTGATGTCAATGGGTTGGTCAATGACGCGATCGCCAATCCCACTCAATATGGATTTACAAATGTCACCGACCCCGCCCGAGATTCCCCCGGCAGTGACCCGAATACTTTCCTGTTTTGGGATGAGGTCCATCCCACCACTGTCAGTCATCAAATTATTGCCGATGAAGCCCTCAAAACCGTGACTGATTTATCTCAATTGGCGAAGGTAATTCTGTAACCCGCAAACCTTTAAAAAATGCGGGTATCTCACTCGCGCAAGATACCCGCATTTTTATCACTTTACCCTAGGATCTTGAGCATTCTGCTCATCCGATTACTCGGGACTGAGTTCGGCGATTTTTGCCATTGGGGTGAGGGTGGGTGCTTTGAATCCGATGGTTTCAGTCGATCGCACTTGAGCATAAGCTTGGGTCGCTACGCTATTAATCGCCACCGTCGTATTGTCATACACCTGCATGGCAATTTTGGGATAACAACCGATCGCCACGATCGCTACTAAAAAACTCAAGGCGATCGCAACTTCCCGAGGGCGACTATCAATAAACGCTGCTTCTCCCGGTAAGATACAATTGGTCCCAAAACAAACGGCGGCTTGGTTTTCAATGAAGTCTTCCCGTAACTCGGGATCGGTGATGTCACAAGCCGGAATTTCTTTCGACCCGTAGAAAGACCCGTGAAACACTTGACGGACCATTGATAGCAAATAAATTGGGGTTAAAATCACCCCAATTGCTGCCAGAAAGACCACCGCAATCCGGAAGGTCAGGCTATAAAAATCACTGGTGGCAATCCCAATAAAGACCGTCACTTCACTCGCAAATCCACTCATTCCCGGTAGGGCAAGGGATGCCATTGCACCAGCAGTATAGAGAGCAAAAACTTTGGGCATAAAAATCCCAATTCCCCCCATATCTTGCATGGTCATCGTATGGGTGCGGTCGTAGGTTACCCCCGTTAAGAAAAACAACACCGAGGCAATTAATCCATGAGAAATCATCTGCAACATTGCCCCATTAATCCCGAGGTCGGTGAAGGAGGCAATCCCAATTAACACAAATCCCATGTGGGAAACCGACGAATAGGCGAGTCGCCGTTTCATGTTGGTTTGGGCAAAGGAGGTTAATGCCCCATAAACAATATTAACGACTCCCAAGGTGACTAAAACTGGGGCAAAATAAACATGAGCATCGGGGAGTAATCCCATGTTCATTCGCATTAATCCATAGGCACCCATTTTTAACAACACCCCGGCCAAAATCATCGAAACTGGGGCAGATGCTTCGCCGTGGGCGTCGGGAAGCCAGGTATGGAAGGGGAAGGCGGCGAGTTTGACGCCAAATGCAATTAATAAACCCGCATAGAGGGGCAATTGCAGAGCCAAGGGGAACTCTTTTAAGGCGATATCTGCAATATCAAAGGAAGCAGGGCCGGGTCCATAAAGGGCTAAGGCGAGTCCGGCAATTAGAATAAAGATCGAGGCCGCAGCCGTGTAGAGTAGAAATTTGATAGCAGCATATTGTCGTTTCGGTCCGCCCCAGATGCAGACGAGGAGATAGACTGGGACGAGTTCGATTTCCCACATTAGGAAAAACAACAGCAGGTCTTGGGCGATAAATACCCCCACCTGGGCTGCATATAAGACCAGCATGAGGAAGTAGAACATTCGCGGTTTGCGGTCTACTTGCCATGCGGATAGCAGGGACATACTGGTGACGAATCCGGCGAGGAGGACCAAGGGCATGGAGATTCCATCGACGGAAACGGTCCAACTGATGCCGAGTTGGGGAATCCAATTAAAGGTCTCGATGAGTTGAAAGCCGGAAATCTGCGGATCGTAATGTTGCCAGAACAGGAGGCACATGAGGGCGAAGTCCGCGATCGCCACGCCGGTTGCATACCAGCGCAAGACGTTTCCATCGCGATCGGGTATCACCGGAACCAGTAAGGCCGCCACTAGGGGCAGAGCAAATATAGTAGTTAACCAAGGAAATGAATCAGCAAGCATTGCAGTGATTTTTCTCTTTTTAAAGGGGCCAGGGCATTAATCTTGAACCTATTATCCCTGTTTTTGTAACATTTCTTTAACTTTTAGGGAAGGGATGGAAAAAATTTTATCTTGAAAAGAAGACCAAATTAACTGAAAATCTTGTGATTCCTAAGACTTTAGTAGCTATTGATTTTTAAAGGGGCTGGCATCTTGAATACTCTATATCTTGTATTCAAGGTTGGCAATCTGCAATATTGGGGATAAAAAAAAGCAGTAATTTAGAGAGATCGAGGTTCATAAAAATGTGAGAGGTGAGCCTGAAGTGCTGCTCACCTCTAGGAAGAAACCCCCTTATGGGGGAAATTAATCCGATGGGTTGTTTTGTCGAAGATAATGGACCAGCGCCTGAAGTCCAAGGCGATAACTATCCGGACCAAACCCGCTAATTTGCCCAACGGCGATCGCTGCGATGTAGGAGTGATGACGAAACGGTTCCCGGCGATAAATATTGCTCAGGTGAACTTCCACGGTGGGAAGATTAACCCCGGCGATCGCATCTCGGATAGCTACACTCGTATGAGTATAAGCTCCAGCATTAATCAAGAGTCCTGAGTGCTGATCCTTGGCGGCATGAATAGCATCCACCAGCACCCCCTCATGATTGGATTGCAACGGAAAGACTTTCACTTGCAAAGCTTTCGCTTCAGTTTCAAGTAAGCGATTAATATCCTCTAACGTCGCGTTCCCATAGACTCCTGGCTCTCGTTGACCCAGGAGATTCAAGTTTGGCCCATGCAGTACCAATATATTCAGCAATCCCAGATGCCTATGCCTTTAAAACTATCAATTTACCGACGCCGACGGGGTTCGTTGACGGGAATAGGAATAGGTTCCGGTTCCGGTTCTGCCTCTGGACCGAGAAGGGCCTCAATAATTTTCCGCGCCCATTCTTTTAATTTGTCGATTAGGTTATCTATATAATCCATTGAAAAGACAGCTCCTTGAGTCCAGGCTATCGCTCTACTACTTGACGGCAGTTACTGAGTGCCGTCTGTAACAGAATTAGAATTACTCTGTTTCTTTGATCATAACGAATCCTGAGAAATGAGCAAGTAGACTCAACCGTACAAAACGGGCTTTTGGGGATCACTCTCGGGGGCCTTTTCCCTTTTGAACGCTATATCTAGCCATTAATTTTAAAGAAAACACTACAGATAGTGGTTTAAGAAAAAGATTAAAAATGTTAAGCGATTCTTAACATTTTTCTTCGGAGGCAGTCTATAGCGCTTTGAGCGCTGTAATGCCGAATCAAGTCCCTTTCTTGAAACGCGCTCAAGCGGTATTCAAAACTTTCTACCTCATGGTTGGGTCCAGCTAATCCGATATAGACCAACCCCACAGGCTTTGTCTGGCTGCCACCGCCGGGACCGGCAATTCCCGTGACGCTCAGACCCCAAGTTGTACCTAATTTAGCGCGGACACCGAGGGCCATTTGTTGAGCCACGATCGCGCTGACTGCACCTTCCCGGGCTAAATCCGCTGAGTTGACATCCAGAAGTCCGATTTTTACCGAATTGTCATAAGCAATTACCCCGCCCAAGAAATACTGAGAACTGCCGGAAATAGCGGTGAATAGATTGCCAATACCTCCCCCGGTACAGGATTCGGCGACGGCGACAGTTTCACCCCGTTGGAGGAGTAACTCTCCCACTACGGAAGCGAGGGTATCTTGATCGGACCCAAAATAGTCGAATCCAGCGATCGCTTGAATCTGTTGCTGTACTGGGGCGATCGCCGCTTGCGCTGCGCTTTCGTCAGCAGCGCGCACAGAAACCCGGAGTTTGACCTCGCCATTAAGGGCGTAGGGGGCGACCGTTGGATTCGTCAAATCCAGTAAGGGAGCCACTTTTTCTGCCAAGAGCGACTCAGAAATTCCCCAAAACTTTAACATTCGACTGTAGATAATATCTTGACCCCACCCTTGGGCTTTGAGGTACGGGACGGCAGTGTCTTCCCACATTCGGTACATTTCCTTGGGAACTCCCGGGAAGGTCAGAATCGTCAAGTTAGGGCGAGGTTGCCAGATGATACCCGGGGCCGTGCCTAGGGGATTGGGTAGAATTTCCGCACCAGCAGGAATTGAGGCTTGTTTGCGATTGCTGGCGGCCATAGGGCGACCGCGAGATGCATATTTTTGGATTAGGTCTTCAAGAATGGTTGTTTTTTCAACCATTTCCACCCCAAAACAAGCCGCGAGGGTTTCATGGGTCAGGTCGTCCGGGGTGGGGCCGAGACCGCCGGTAAAGATGAGAATTTGGGCAGAACGTTCAACGGCGATCGCCACCGCCTGTTTAATGCGTTCTGGATTGTCCCCGACTACGGTTTGAAAATAATGAGGGATGCCCAGTCCCGCCAGTTGTTGGGCTAAAAACTGAGAGTTGCTGTTAAGAATATCTCCTAACAGCAATTCTGTGCCAACACAAATAATCTCAGCACTCATGAATGTTTGATTTTAGAGTTTAGATAGGACCGGGACGGGAGTGGATGTTCCCAGAATTGGGGTTATAACCTCGCGTGTTTCTTCACTTTCCAACTGGCATAGCTGAGTAAAGCCGTTGCCGCAAAAGCATAAGCGATTCCACTGGGAATCCCCGCAAATGCCAGGGCGATACTGCCGACCCAAATGGTCAGGGTGTAAATAAACAGAACTGTCAACCGATGGGAGAGTCCGGCTTCGAGGAGACGGTGGTGCAGATGACGCTTATCGGCGGTAAAGGGAGATTTGCCATTGCGAAGGCGATCGACAATCACCGCTGACATATCCAAAATCGGCACCGCTAGAATGATATAAGGCAGAACCACCGCTGTGACTGCCGTAGTTTTGACCAAACCCACCACACCAACCCCAGCTAGGGTGAAGCCGATAAAATAGGACCCGCCATCCCCCATGAAAATTTGGGCGGGATTAAAGTTGTACCGAAGAAAACCCAAGGTGGCACCGGCTAAGGCAGCAGCAATCAACGCGGCGGCGGGTTGATGCATAAACAGGCTCACCATGAGCATGACTAAGGCGGCAATACCGGAAACACCTGCCGCCAAACCATCTAATCCATCGATCCAGTTAATGGCATTCGTCATGCCAACCAGCCAGATCACCGTAATGGGATAGCTAATCAAGTCCGGGAATTTCACCAGTCCTAGGAAAGGAATGGTTAAAAATTCAATTTGAACCCCGACTGCCCAAGCCCCACTGGCGCAGATGGTTTGTAACAAAAGTCGTAAGAACGGAGAGAGTCCGTATAAATCGTCAGCGAGTCCGATCGCAAAAAAGGCAAGGCCGCCCAGGGTGAGGCCCCAAATTTCGTACTCTTTCGGAGTGGGCAAAACGCCAAACCCACCCATCCACCAGACGACTAATAGGGCCAGGGTTGTCCCTAAGAAGATGGATACGCCTCCCAATCGCACCATTGGCTGGCGGTGTACCTTGCGTTCTCCGGGAAGATCAACTCGGCCACTTTTAATCCCAATTTTTTTGACCACCGGCGTCGTTGCAAGGACAACAAGGGCGGCGACGATAAAAGCAACCAGATGGTAGAGCTGGTAAGGCATCAGAATAAACTCAGTTGCAAGACAAAAAACATCTCAGGCAAATTCTACCTACATTTACTACATTTAACTAAACCAAGCTACGGATGAAACTGAAAGATTTATTAAAATAAAGCAGTAATCGTTTTCCCGAGTTTAGTTGGGGCGTTGCTTGGAGGGGAGGTGGGTGACAACCCTCATGACCAGAGGCCCTGATCGCCTTTACAGTGATAAACCAGATCAGCCTAACCCGTTTTTAGCGAATTTTAGCAATCAGTGGTGGATGGGATGCGATCGGATAAAATAATCTCTACAATAATATCCGCTATGTCCCTATTCCCGATTGGGAGAGGAGGGGTCCGAGAATGACTCGGGCGATCGCTCCCCAAAAGGAAGATTGAGTTAAATCGGCGGTTGCTACATTTTTTCCGGGTTCTACCCACCTGATTGCAGCAAGAAATCAATCAGGGTCTATTCGGTGCAGTGATTTGGCTCTTGCATTGGCTCATCATCAGGTCATCTCTAAATAGACAATTTACTCCACTACTCTAAACAGCCCCCGGTTAAATCTGGTCCCCCTTAAGAAGTGGCACAGTTGCTCATCAAGGGTTCTGCCACAGTAGGAAACTTGAAACAGAAGAGGAACATCTAGGAATTGCGGTTTTGGTCACTCCGGCGAGGGGGAACAGTCCTGCATCAATGGCTGACTTCATTCTGAAGCGTTCCTGCTCAATGCGTTAAAAAAAAGGGGGAGTTTTGCACAATGGCCCGGGATTTTATCCGGCGCAAAATTTATCGGAGAAAGGGTTTTAACCCTTTCTATTTAAACATTTGGGATAATCGAGGAGAAGAGGAAATGGACGTGACAACAGTCACCCAACAATTGCGGAAAAATCCTTATGAGGTTTATCGAGATCCACTCACGGGGAAATGGCTCGTGATCAAAAATCCTAAACTGCCAAGCGATCGCCTTTTTAATCATTCTAAACCGTTATCGAATCTATCTCAATCCCTCAAAACACCAGAGGGTCAAGAAGTATTTTCAGATTGTGGAGAACCCCCCCCTCAAAGAATAAATCAAATTGATTTAGAATAGGGAGCGAACAAGTTAGGGTGAATAGATCACAAACATGGCAACTTATTTAGTAACAGGAAGTGCTCGCGGCATTGGGTTAGCATTGTGCCAGCAGTTACAGGAACGCGGGGACCAGGCGATCGCCGTTTGTCGGCAGTCCTCCCCGGAGTTAGATGCATTAGGAATTCGAGTCGAAACCGGAATTGATATCACTTCGGATCAGACCCTCACAGAACTCGTCCAGCGATTGCAGGGGATATCCTTGGATGTATTAATTAATAATGCAGGCATTTTAGAAGAAGATAGCCTTGATCGCCTTGATTTTGATAGCATTCAACGGCAATTTGAGGTGAATGCCTTGGGAACATTGCGAGTGACTCAGGCACTACTCCCGTTTCTCTCTCAGGGTTCTAAGATTGGGATTGTCACCAGTCGCATGGGTTCAATTGAGGATAATACTTCTGGGGGTTATTATGGGTATCGAATGTCAAAAGTTGCGGTGAGTATGGCGGGGAAATCCCTGGCGATCGATTTGAAATCGCGCAAAATTGCTGTAGGAATTGTACATCCAGGGTTAGTTCAGACCCGAATGACCGATTTTAGTGGAATTTCTACCCGGGAAGCGGCGCATGGTATCCTTCAGCGGATGGACAATCTCACTCTCGATAATTCGGGTACGTTTTGGCACGCGAATGGCGAAGTGTTACCGTGGTAAAACAGGGGAACTGATCAAGAGAGCATATAGCATTTCTCAAGTGATTGAGGTCCACTTTTAAGGTCAAAGTCCCCCTTTCTGAGGGGGATTGTTTGGATCTCAGGCGATCGCAAACGGTTATATCCATACATCAAAAGCAGGGTAATAGCCTGTATGTGTTTTGAAAACCCCAGTTTTAGGGGAGGTAATTCATTGATTTTGTCTACGCTGTTTAACTGAGTGGGTCAATAGATTTACTCCCGGCTTTAGCAAGTCGATTTAGAAGTCAATCATGGAGCTAATCCTCCATTTTAATAACCCGGATTTGTTCATAAATTTCATTCATATTTTTAATAAATTCTTGAGCTTTTTGATGCTTTTCTGGATTATTGTAAAATAAATCAGGATGGCATTTTTTCAGGATAGCTCGATAAGCTTCTTTCACCTCTTTCACTGAAGCATTGGAGTTCAATCCGAGAATTTTATAAAACCGAGCAATTTTATCGCTAACCAGTGGCGGGGGTGTTTGTGCATCGGGAGTTGAGGCATTCGGAGGCGATCGCCGGTTCATCTTTTTTAGTTGCTCCAATTCTGCATCCATTTCCCATGCCTGAAATTTAGCGTCCAAAGGATCAATCATTCCCAAAACCTCCTCCGTTTAATTTACCCCAAGGGGGTTGGCAAATCTGGGAACAGAACTCGTCTATATCCCCATAGATTTAAGCCTCTTTCAAAGACTGCAAATCCTGAGTTCATAGTTCCAATAGCTTTTGTAAAAGCTGGAGTTGATAGCGTTTAGTTACCCTCTCTATCTGCGGAAATTAAGGAGATGCATTGTTCCTATAATTCAGGATGGGAGGAACCGGGAAACGGTCTATTTCATGGCGAGTTCAATAATAAATTCTGCACCCTGTCCTGGCGCACTCACACAGCGTAATTTTCC
>CBFGOM010000166.1:0-14799 GCA_965650385.1 uncultured Oscillatoriaceae bacterium | reverse complement strand
TGGCTTCCTGTACCTTATCCCCCACTTGCCGAGACAGAGGCAAAGATTGGTTGTAGTAGTCTAGGGCGGTTTGCTTGTCTCCTAACTCGGAGTAAACTGCGCCAATATTGTTGAGGGTCGTCGCTTCCCCTCCTAAGTCCCCCACTTGCCGAGACAGAGGCAAAGATTGGTTGTAGTAGTCTAGGGAGGTTTGCTTGTCTCCCAACTCGGAGTAAACTGCGCCAATATTGCTGAGGATAACCGCTTCCCCTGCTTTATCTCCCAGTTGTCGAGACAGGGGCAAAGATTGGTTGTAGTAGTCTAGGGCGGTTTGCTTGTCTCCCAACTCGGAGTAAACCAGGCCAATATTGTTGAGGGTTTTGGCTTCCCCTGCTTTATCTCCCAGTTGTCGAGACAGGGGCAAGGATTGGTGGTAGTAATCTAGGGCAGTTTGATTGTCTCCCAGGTCGTCGTAAATTCGACCCATTCCTGCCAAGGTTAATGCTTCCTTTGCGGTGTCGCCTGCCGCTTGATAGAGTGGGAGCGCTGCTTCCAACTTGGGCAGCGCTTGACGTAATGATTCTGCTGTCCCTTGTTGAAATAGTTGCAATCCTTCTTGGAACAACCGATCGCCCTCTGCACTGCTACTATTTTGGGCGATCCAACTCTCTCCTATTCCGGTTAATCCGGATAACTTTTCCATCTCCTGGGCTGAACTCGCTGGGGCAACGGTTGAGCCTAGTAGCAAAGTGGCGGCTATAATCAATGCTGGATGAGATAGCAGTAATAACCATTGATGCACCATTGCTTTAAATCCTGATTTATAAATTGGGTGAGTGATTAATTGAGCGTTAAAAACTTAAATTTAAAAGGGCCAATCGCTTTTGTTACTGGTCTTTTTTGTAGTCTCACAGGCGTGCAAGGTTTAGCGGCAAATCGCTTGGGGATTGGGGCAGGCTTTTAGACTTCTTTACAAGCTTAATAAATCGGATAATTGGGTTAAATGACAACGGACTTCACTGATTTTTAAGGAAAACCTTTTATGATTTTGCCCTGGATGGTTGGAATTAGAGAGTTTTTTAGACTAGGTTTGGGGTGGACTTAACAGGGTTAATTTATTCAATTTGGTTAAGGTTTTTAATACGATAGCATAGGTTTATGGTGGAGTTCTGTAAAATTTTATAATTTTTTAATGTTTTTAGAGAATTTTAGCGAGAATTCAGTGATCTTGGGTGGGTTTCCCATGAGGAGAGGCCCTGATTAGGTATTTTATTTATAGGATATCTGTAGCTACATTCAGGACCAACCCCTCAGTTTGGGTTAGGGGGGAGTTGGAATTTGGCAATCTTTCGAGTAAAATTGAGGGAATCTTGTCTAGTTTTATATTGTTTCAAATTGTTCATAAAATTTTTACAGGAGTGTTATGAAACGTCGTTATTTTCTTCAGGGTGCAGGGACAGCTTTAGCGGCTTTGGGGTGGAGTCAATTAGAGATTCAGCAGCAAGGGTTACGGTATGCTGGGGTTTTGGCTCAGGATACGCCGCGTAAGTTGGCTTTGTTGGTGGGAATTAATGACTATTCTCAAGCGAAGGTTAGTGCATTAAGGGGATGTATTACGGATGTTGAGTTACAGCGAGAATTGTTGATTCATCGGTTTGGATTTAATCCCCAAGATATTCTGATGGTGACGGATGATACAGCGCTTAAACCGACTCGGGCGGGGTTGATTGAGGCGGTGGAATCTCATTTAATTGCCCAAGCAAAACCCGGGGATGTGGTGGTGTTCCATTTTTCGGGACATGGCGCACAGGTGGTTAATCCTTATAATCCGTTGGGGAATCCTCGGGAACGTTTGAATAGTACCTTTGTTCCGAGCGATCGCACTGCGGAAATTCAGGAAGGGCAGGCGATGGTTTCTGATATTATGGGAGCGAGTTTGTTCTTGTGGATGTCGGCAATTAATACGGAAAATATTACGGTAGTTTTAGATAGTTGTCACTCGGGGGGTGGCAAGCGGGGAAATTTGACAATTCGGGCAATTCCTGGGGGGGATTATCCCAGTTTGGAGGAACGGGAATATCATCAGGAGTGGGTGTCTAAGTTGGGCATTTCACCCGAAAAGTTTGTGGAGGACCGGCAAAAAGGAGTAGCGAAAGGAGTGGTGATTGCTTCAGCAGCAGCGACACAGTTGGCGGCAGATACACCATTTGAGGGATTTTTTGCTGGGGCGTTTACTTATGCTCTCACTCAGTATCTATGGCAGCAAACGGGCAGTCACGTGGTGCAGACGGTGTTAGGGAATGTCGCACGCACTACGACGCGGATTTCTTCGACTCAGCAAATTCCGGAGATGGAGGTTAAACCGGGAAGCGGGAATGAATCGAAACCGACTTATTTTCTGCCGGTACAATCCAATCCGGCAGAGGCGGTGATTACGGCAGTGAATGGCGATCGCCTGGAACTATGGTTAGGGGGAATTGACCCGCAGTCGTTGACGGCGTTTAATAGCAATGCGGTGTTTAGGGTGGCGACGGAGGCACAGGCAGGGGGATTGGTTCAAATTGAGTCACGGCAAGGGTTGGTGGCACAGGGGAAGGCAGTCACACCTTCGGCAGGAGTGAAACCCGGTGCGTTGTTGCAGGAACAGGCGCGGGCGATTCCGGAAAATCTCACCTTGCGGATTGGGTTGGATGAGTCGTTGGGGGGAGAGTTGGAGGCAGCAAAACAGGCAGTTGCGGCGGTGGAACGGATGGAAGCGTTGCCGTTAGGTGAAACTGAGGTGCATTATATTTTGGGACGGATGACGGAGGCACTACATCAGGAAGTGAGAGGGTCTGGAGTAGCGGAGGTTGCAGCAGTGGGGAGTTTGGGGTTATATGGTGCGGGTTTGGATTTGATTCCGGGTTCGTTTGGGAAGGTGGGAGAGTCGGTGGTTGAAGGGTGCGATCGCCTCAAGAGTAAGTTTCGGGCATTGTTGGCGGCGCGATTGGTGAAGCTGACTTTAAATGCGGAATCCTCTCGGTTGAATGTATCAACGGGGTTGAAAGTGTTGCAAGGGTCTCAGGGGCAGTTTGCGGCGACTGCATTTACGGCGCGAGGAATGACTGAGAGAACGACTTCAGTTGTTACTACGAACGGGGGAGAAATTCCTCGGATTCCGGTGGGGGTACAGGTGCAGTGTGAGGTGAGGAATGGGGAGAGTCGGGATTTATATGTGACGTTGTTGGTGATTACGACAACCGGGGAATTGGTGGTGGTGTTTCCGAATAGTTGGACGGCAGGGGTGGATGCGGCGTTGGTGAAGGCAGGGGAAACGCGGTTGATTCCGGATGGCAGTCGGGACCCGTTTAAGCTGACGATTTCACCGCCTTTGGGGACTGCGGAAATTTTGGCGATCGCCAGTTTATCTCCCTTGCGGACTTCCCTGCAACAGTTACAACAAATTGCCGCAGCGCGAGGGACGCGGGAGGGGGTGTTAGGGTTGGAAGAAGAATCGGTTTTAGCGATAGAAAATTTATGGACCGATTTGAACCAAATTCGCAATATTACGGCTTCGTTTGACCCTCGTTCTCGGATTGCTCAAACGGAGCAAATGGCGGCTTTATCCATTACATTTCATGTGGTTTGATGTAAAGAGGTTGTGGGGGTAATTCTGGGGCTGTCGAGAGAACAATCGGGGTTATGAATCGAGAATCGCTGGGACTCCGATTCGGGGGTTCTGTTGACGATAATTGAAGGGATTTTTTTTTAATAAATCTTGACGAATTGAAATGCTTCATGTTATAATAAAACCTACAAAAAATATAATAAATGGTAGCCAGATGCAGCCCATGCAGGGATTGGGACTGTACCGAAATAATTTAGGGTGAGACTGCCCACATTTAAACCGCAAGGGATGTTATTCGAGATGCGTTGAAACGCTAACGGAACTGAGGTTGCCATCGCGGGTTGATTTGTGTGGGTATCCTTAACCACAGAGGTATCATAATGAACAAATTAAGCATGATGCCGATCGCGCTGGTGCTTTCATCGCTGTTGACTGCACCCGCTAGTTTTGCACAACCCATCACCCCCGCTGCCGATGGGACGAATACCACAGTCACTCCACAAGGTAACCAGTTTAATATTACCGGCGGAACTCTGTCGGGCGATCGGGCTAATTTATTCCATAGTTTCGAGGAATTTGGCTTAAATGGGGGTCAAGTTGCCAATTTTTTATCCTCTCCAGAGATTCAGAATATTCTCGGACGAGTCACCGGGGGAGATGCGTCAATTATTAATGGACTTATTCAAATTACTGGCGGCCAGTCTAACTTATTTTTAATCAATCCAGCAGGAATTTTATTCGGTCCTCATGCCTCCTTAAATGTTCCTGCTTCATTTACTGCCACCACCGCCACCGGAATTGGGTTCGGAAATGATAGGTTTCAGGCAGTGGGAGAAAATAATTGGGCGAATTTAGTCGGAACTCCCAGTCAGTTTGCCTTTGATATTTCCCAACCGGGGGCTATTGTTAATTTAGGAAACTTAACCTTATCCGGTAGTCATGATTTAACCCTGTTGGGAGGGACGGTGTTCAATGCCGGGACGCTTTCTGCACCCGGGGGAAATATCACCATTGCCGCAGTCCCTGGAGAAAGTCGAGTTCGGATTTCTCAAGAGAACCATTTGCTGAGTTTAGACTTAACCCCCTCTGGTACAACTGCTTTGACTTCCCAACTGACGCCACTAAGTTTACCCGAACTGCTGACGGGGAGTGGGGTGAGTCATGCAACGCAAATGCAGGTGAATCCTGATGGGACAATTACCCTGAAGGGTTCTCAACAGCAAATTTCGATACAACTCGGAGATGCTATAACATCCGGTGAGATTGATGTCGTGGGAGACGCAGGCGGCATCGTGCAGGTATTGGGACAGCGAGTTGCGGTAGTAGATGGTGCGATCGACGCTTCGGGGATAACTGGCGGTGGGACGGTCCTGATTGGGGGAGAATATCAGGGAAAAGGGCCGGTTCCCAATGCTTTGCATACTGTTGTGAGTCAGGACTCGATAATTTCTGCAAATGCCTTGTCCCAGGGAGACGGAGGACGTGTGCTTATTTGGTCCGATGATACAACCGCATTTTATGGTACAATCAATGCCCAGGGCGGGATTGAACCGGGAAATGTACCGCAAAATGGTGGGTTTATCGAAGTATCCGGTAAGAAAAACCTCATGTTTAGCGGGTTGGTGGATCTAAGTGCGCTCTATGGGAATGCGGGGACGTTACTCCTCGATCCAGAAAATGTTATCATTATCAGTGGCAGTGCGGGAACAAACGATAGTGAACTCAATGCTGATTTTCCACTCGGACAAGCACAGGGTGTAATTCTTGCGGAGGATGGGACTGGAGACTACACAATCTCAGAATTGGCTTTAGAAAGCCTTCCGGGGAGTGCAAATGTCATCCTAGAAGCGACCAATGATATTACCATTGAAAATTTGCCTGATAATTGGCTTAATTTTCAAGTCGGAACGGGTTCTATGTCTTTTGTTGCTGATGCGGACAACAATGGAACCGGTTCGTTTATCATGCAAAATTTAGCGAATACGATTGGGGCACCCGGCAGAAATATTTTTATTTCTGGAGCAAGTATAACGGCTGGGGATATTAATACAGAATCTGATGGTATAGTTAGCTCTGATGGCGGTTCCATTAGCCTTGCGGCAACAAATGGTACAATTCAAGCGGGGATGTTAGCGGCTGGTGTATCGGCGGCTAATGTTGCGGCAGGAAATAGTGGAACGGTTACGTTAGAAGCTACTCAAGGAATCTCTATCGAAGAAATTCATTCTTGGTCCCAGTCTGGATTGGGAAATAGCGGAAATGCAGGAAGAATTGACATTAGAACTACAGAGGGGGATTTGAGTATAACTGGCTCTCTGATTTCCTTCTCTGTCAGTAATCAGGGAGGGAATGGGGGTGATGGAGGAGATATTTTTTTAGAGGCAAGTCAGGGTAATATTAATATTGACGGTGGAATTTGGACGCAGACTAGCGGTTCCTTAAATGAGCCAGTTCATGGGGGAAATATTGAAATTTTTGCTGGCAATACTATTCATTTCACCGCTGAACCACCCGACCCCGAGTCTATTTTGTGGGTAATTGATACCGGGGGTACTGATTTTGCGAATGCAGGAACAATTACGTTTACAGCAGAAAATGGGAGCATTTTAATAGACGCTGGACTGATCTCATCTTTTGTGTCTGGAGAATCTAACACGGGGGATGCAGGTGATATTATGTTAAAAGCTCTCAATGGAAATGTGATTATAGATTACCTTAATTCTTCCGCAGTTTTGTCGTCAGGTCAAGGCACTGCAGGGAAGGGGGGAAATATCCGAATTGAGGCCGCCGATCGCATCGCTATCAACTCAGTTAATACCAGCAGTTCAGGTCCGGGTAGGGGGGGAAACTTGGAGTTGATGGGAAGTCAAGTAGAGTTACCGACCCGTTCTGATTCTGTGGAAATAAATTTGGGTGATTTTATTTTAGAACCGACGACATCTAGCACTAATATTTTTCTATCTTCTTCCACTGATGTACCCGGAAATTTAACCTTAACTTCTGAAGAAATAGGCTTTCTCAATTCCAATTTTGAATCAATAACTATCGGACGGAGTGACGGGACTGGAACGGTCTTCATGGATAATATGACTTATTCTGCCCCTTTAACCGTCCGCTCGCCGGATGGCTCAATCGTCATCAATGGAGCAATTGTAGTTAACAATAATGCCGCTCTTACTCTTGAAGGTCCGACGATTCTTAACGGAAATATTACGGCTGATTCCGCACCCATTACGATTATGGGTAATACAACCCTCGGAAGCAATCCGATTACTCTGACGTCACAGGATGGTACGATTACCTTAGAGGGAAGCATCAATGGCGAACCGTCTCTCACGTTAGAGGCAGGAAGCGGAAATATCAATATCACTGGGGTCATAGGTGGTGTAACCCCGGTGGGCAATGTGACGGCGAATAGTACCGGGACAACCCGCTTTGGCGATTCTATTACCGCTGCCAGTCTCACGACGAATGTCGGGGGAACGACTGAACTTAATGGCAATGTCACCACCACAGGCGCGATCGGGCAAGTCTATGGCGATCGCGTAACCACAAGTGCGAATGTTACGTTGTCAACGGTCAACTCAGCGAATGGTTCGATCGTCATCAATGGGGGAATTGAGGCTGACACGAATGCCTCCCTCACCCTAGAAGGGCCTACGATTCTCAAGGGAGATATTACCACTTCTAACGCACCTCTCACTATCACAGGTGATCTGACCTTAGATAGCAACCCGATTACCCTGATGTCAAAGGACGGGACGATTACGTTAGAGGGAAGTGTCAATGGCGAACCGTCTCTCACGTTAGAGGCGGGAAGCGGAAATATCAATATCACCGGGGTCATGGGAGGTGTAACCCCGATGGGCAATTTGACGGTGAATACTACCGGGACAACCCGCTTTGGCGATTCTATTACCGCTGCCAGTCTCACGACGAATGTCGGGGGAACGACTGAACTTAATGGCAATGTCACCACCACAGGCGCGATCGGGCAAGTCTATGGGGATAATGTTACGGCAATTGGAGATATCACGTTAAGTGGGCATGAAATTAGTTTTGGGGGAACGATCGCGGGAACGGGTCGGCTGACTCTACAACCGGCGACGGTGACAACCCCAGTTGCTTTAGGAAATCCCACCGATAGCGGAGTGGATATCCTTGATCTCACTGCCACAGATTTAGCCGCTATCCAGGGATTTACTGCGCTAACTATTGGAAGTGAGGAGGGAAGCGGGGAGATTTCTAGTAGCAGTTTATCTCTACAAGTCCCGACGCAGATTGAATCGGGGAGTGGTACAATTACTTTAAGCGGAGAGATTAACGGAGTTCAACCCCTAAATGTTACCTCGGAAACTGGAGACATTATTCTATCAGCAGCGATCGGGAATACAACTCCCCTATTAAACGTAATTGGGGATACTGGGGGAATTGTTTACCTTGCTAACTCGATTATCACGAATGCTCCTCTGGGTGTATCAATTACCGGAACTGGAGGAATTAACTTAACTGCACCCGTCACGATTAACAGTAGTACCGGCAATGGGACAGTTACCTTAAATGGAGCAGTCAATGGTCCTTCATCCCTAATCCTAAATGCTGGTACTGGTGTGGTTACCTTAGATCAATCTGTAGGAAGTACGATACCCTTAACTCAATTGGCAATTACTGGGGGGAATATTACAGTCGCTGGTGATTTGTCGGTGAATTCAGGTGGTATCAACCTCACCGGAACTAATATTAGTCTTCCTAACATTATGACCTCGAAGGGGGGAAATGTGGCGATCGCCAATTCTGGTACTTTAAACTTAACTGGACCAGTCTCTCTGGATGGCAGCTTTTCCCAAACAGGAACCGGACCGGTTTTGATAACCCATGATATTATCACAAAAGACAATGATATCAGTTTTAATAGTCCGGTTACTTTGAGGGGACCTGCATGGATCAGCGCTGGGACTGGTACAGTTTCATTTAATAATACGATTAGTGCTGGGAACAATAATCTAAATATTACTGCGGATGATATGCAATTCGGTGGGGCGATGAGGGGGACTGGATATGTATTCTTAGAACCCAGTTCTAGCGATCGCACTATTCAAATTGGAGGCACTCCCAGTAGTACGGCACTGAATCTATCGGCGACTGAATTAAACCAATTTCAACCGGGATGGCAAACAATTTTCATCGGAAGTTTTAATAGTACAGGAACCCTGGCGATCGCACCGATCACCCTGGCAAATCATTCTTATTTCTTTGAAGGAGGAAGCGGTACGATTACAGTAGAGGGATTACTCCAAGGCATATCCGGTGCAAATTTTAGCTTCTATGGATCAGCCATCCAATTAGCGGGTAATATCGAAACTGAGGGAACTGATATTAACTTCTCTGGAGATGTCACCCTAGGGTCTGATGTCACCTTAAGTACGGGGTTGACATCCGAGGGTTCTATTTACTTTTTTGAAACGGTTAATGGACCCCATCAACTCACCCTCGAAGCTGGATTAGGCAGCGTTTATCTGGATAATACCGCAGGAGGAAGATCACCCTTAGCGGGGATCAATGTTTCTGCTAACAGAGCAATCTTAGCCTCCGAATTGCGTACTATTGGGGATATCATTTTTAATAGTGAAGTATGGCTTAGGAATACTGCTACAATTACAACTGAAACAGGGAGTATTCAGTTTAATCAAGCCGTCAATAGTGAAGTGCCTCCTGAAGTACCTTCCGAAGGACCTCCTGATGTATTTCCAGGGAGTTTAAGTCTGAGTGCACCCGTAGGAACGATTACCTTTAATCAAGCGGTTGGATCTATCGTTCCGTTAGCACTATTAGAGGTAACTGAAGCGATTCGGGTGATTGCCAATGCCTCATTAAATGCCAATTCAGTTCTCCTAGCGGGAAATATCATTCAACTTAATAACCCCGTGACTACAACTGGGGGTGATGTGAGAATTACTGCTAATAATCAGCTTACCGTCGGGGATATTACCACATCCGGGGGTGAGATTCATGTTATTAACAAAACGGGAAATATCAATGCTGGGAACTTGGATAGTTCTAATCCTAGTAGTGGAACCGGAGGCGCAGTCGCCATTGAATCACCGAATGGCGCAACCCTTGCCGGTGACTTGATTTCCACGGGACAAACAGGGGGAAGTATCCGCATCATTGCCCGCGATCGCATTCAAGTGGGTAACATTGACTCCTCCGGCAGTATCGGCAGTGGCGGTAATATTTTGATTGACCCGGAACATGATACCGAAGTAGGTTATATCAACGCCCAAGGCGGGAATTCTGGGACGGGAGGAGATGTTTCTATACAAACCGGGGAGTTTTTCCGGGCAACCGACACCTTTAGCGATCGCGATGGACAAATCGCCAGTATTTCCACTGCTGGGGGACAAGGTGGCGGTAGCATTGCTATCACTCATGGCGGAGGTGAGGTCAACACTCCCTTTGTCATCGGAGATCCCAGCACTAACGGGACTGCTGGCGTGATTACCAGTGGCAGTTCTAGTCTCACAATAGGAGAATCCTTCCTCGGTCCCTTGACTCGGGGAAATATTCGCCTCATTACTGCTGAGGTAGTCCCGGGGACGATTCCTGAGCCTGTTGATGAGCCTATTGTACCAGAGGGTGTGCCAGAGGGTATGCCAGAAGTTGTACCAGAAGTTGTACCTGAGGTTGTACCCGAGGTTGTACCGGAAGTTGAACCTCCGATTGAGCCACCTACTGATCCACAGATTGAGCCACCCCTTGAACCCCGGATTAATCCACCCACTGATCCACGAATTGAGCCACCCCTTGAACCCCGAATTAATCCACCGATTAACCCACGGATTGAACCACCGATTACACCCCGAATTAATCCACCACCCATTAATTCATGGACAAATCAAACCCCAACACCACCGCCACCACCACCGCCACCACCGCAACTGCCACACCCTCCTATGGAGACAGTGAGAGAACCCCAGTCCGATATGCCTTGGGAATTGTCTACTAATCCAATCCTTGATTTAGGACTAGAGGCGATTGAAACCGATTTTACTCAGACTTTTACTGAATATATCGGAATTCCTGCGACCCGGAATGCCTCCTTAGCAGAAGCACAAGATATCTTGCGGAAAATTGAAGCGGAAACAGGAGTAAAACCAGCTTTAGTTTATGTTCGTTTTGCCCCCTTGAGCTTAGATAGCGATCGCGACCAAGACCAACTCGAACTCCTGGTCATTACCCCTAATGAAAGCCCTATTTATCAGCGAGTTCCTGACACTAACCGCCTCCAAGTTAAAAAAACAGCCACGGATTTTCGGAATCAAATTACGGCACATTCAGGCATCCGTAATCGGTATTTAAAAACCGCTCAACAGCTTCATACCTGGATAATTGCTCCCATTGAAGCTGAGTTAAGAGTCCGGAATATCCAAAATTTAGCCTTCATCATGGATACCGGATTGCGAGGTCTTCCCATAGCAGCATTGCATGATGGCAGCCAATATCTCGTAGAAAAATACAGTGTGGGTTTGATGCCTTCTTTAAGCTTGACTGATACCCGATATGTGGATATTAAAAATCGGGAAATTTTAGCAATGGGAGCATCAAATTTTACTGAATTAGCCCCTTTACCGGCGGTTCCAGCCGAGATAGAAACAATTACCCAACAAGGAGCCATTGGACAATATTTTCTCAACGAATCCTTTACCCTGGAAAATATCAGAACCCAACGTCATACTCACCTCTATTCAATCGTCCATCTCGCCACTCATGGGGAATTTCAATCAGGAGACAGCAGTCATTCTTATATTCAACTCTGGGACCGTCAACTCCACTTCAATGATATGCGAGAACTCGGATTTAATACCCCTCCTTTAGAATTGCTGACTTTATCTGCTTGCCGAACAGCGGTGGGAGATGAACAAGCAGAATTAGGATTCGCAGGGTTAGCACTCCAAGCAGGAGTTAAAACTGCTTTAGCGAGTTTATGGTATGTATCCGATGAGGGAACCTTTGGGTTAATGTCTGATTTTTATCATCAATTAAACCAAGCCCCGATTAAAGCAGAAGCTCTCCGCCAAACCCAGATTGCTATGATTCAAGGTCGGATAAAAATAGAGAACGGAGTATTATATAACTCGTCGGGGGAAATTCCTTTACCGGAATCCCTGTTAGCCATTGTTTCAAATAAGGATTTGTCTCATCCTTTTTATTGGGCAGCTTTTACGATGATTGGCAGTCCTTGGTAAGTTAAAAAAGAGGGGATTTAGAGGAAAAACACTAAATTTTTATCATTTAAACTCCCTCTTGAACTCGTTTGATGCAATGTTAAAAATTAATCAGGTCAAATTCCCACTGCTTCGGTCCCTCCTCTGTAAATAAATCTTTTTGAGAGAGTTATTGAAGTGCCTTGATGCTCTCTGCTATGAATTGATTTAAGATTGCTATATCAGTCAGCCGGTGAGGTTTTGAGAGTTGAAACTTGACAAGGCACTAGACCTCTTGCAAAAATCTGGGTTGAGACCCCAACCCCCTGATTAACACCAATCGGCTTTTAAGAATTTGACAAGAAGTCTACTGTCTTTCCCTCAATCATCACAGCCTTGGACTAAATGGGTTGAAGTTCCCTACAGAATAGAAGAAAGAGCAGTAGTATGATTTTTCTTGACAAAATAAAGAAAAGATGATAAAATTATTTCTTATTAAATTAGGGATTTTTCAGGGAAGCGACCTGTCGGAGGATCCGGAGTGCCAAGGTGTCAGTTAGGGTCTAATAGCCGGATATTTGACTGAACTCGGCGATAGTCCAAGATGCCTAGAAACTGGAAAGGGTCCCCGATAGCGATCGCCACTTTATTTGGGTTTAGATGATTACTACAGGGCTATAAAATGAACAAATTCAGCATGACGCCGCTCGCACTGGTGCTATCATCTGTTTTGACTGCACCCGCTAGTTTTGCTCAACCCATCGCCCCGGCTGCTGATGGTACAAATACTCAGGTTAATGCCCAAGAAAATCAGTTTAATATTACCGGCGGAACCCTGTCGGGCGATCGTCTGAATCTCTTTCACAGTTTTGAGAAATTTGGCCTAGATGCGGGTCAAGTGGCGAACTTTTTATCTTCTCCAGAAATTCAGAATATCCTCGGACGAGTCACCGGGGGAGATGCTTCTGTTATTAATGGACTCATTCAAATTACTGGCGGCAATTCTAATTTGTTCTTAATGAATCCTGCCGGGATTTTGTTCGGCCCCAATGCCTCATTAAATGTCCCCGCTTCATTTACCGCCACCACTGCTACAGGAATTGGATTTGGAAATGATTGGTTTCAGGCAGTCGGAGACAATAACTGGGGAAATTTAGTCGGAACTCCCAATCAATTTGCCTTTGATAGTTCTCAACCGGGAGGGATTGCTAATTTAGGCAATTTAACCCTATCACCTGGGCAGAATTTAACCTTACTCGGAGGAAGCGTCTTCAATGCTGGGATTCTTTCTTCTCTGGGGGGAAATATTACGGTTGCAGCAGTTCCGGGAGAGAGTCGGGTCCGCATTTCTCAATCTAATCATTTGCTGAGTTTAGAAGTGACTCCCTCTGCGCAGAATCCTCTCACCTCCCAACTCACGCCGTTGAGTTTACCCGAACTGTTAACGGGGACTGGGGTAAGTCATGCCAATCAGATCCAGGTGAATCCTGATGGTACAGTTGCTCTCACGGGGTCTCACTCCCGGGTTCCGGTGGCATCTGGAGATGCTGTTGCTTCCGGTGAGATTGATGTATCGGGAGAATCCGGCGGAACAGTCCAGATCTTGGGGGAACGGGTTGCGGTTGTTGGGGCGAATATTGATGCGTCAGGCATGGATGGAGGGGGTATGGTCCTGGTGGGGGGTGAGTATCAGGGTCAGGGTCCAGTTCCCAATGCCTCGGATACCTTTGTGAGTCGGGATTCGATTATTTCTGCCGATGCCCTATCTCAGGGAGATGGGGGGCGCGTGATTATTTGGGCCGATGATACTACAACATTCAGGGGTATCATTAATGCTCGTGGAGGGATTGAACCGGGGAATGAGCCTCAAAATGGTGGATTTGTAGAAGTTTCCGGCAAGCAACACTTGATTTTTCGGGGGTCCGTTGATCTAAGTGCGCCCAATGGCAGTTTAGGAACTTTGCTGCTTGACCCAGAAGATATTATTATTCAAAATAGTGATACAAGCGGGGGAGAATTTTTTGTACCCGGTCCTGATGATAATCAATTAACAGCAGATATTCCCGTAGGCAACCTGGAAGGAGAAATTTTTGCAGAGGATGGGGGTCCAGTAACTTATACAATTTCCAGGGCGGCCCTACAAGATTTGCCGGGAACAGCCAATCTGATTTTAGAAGCGAATAATAATATCACAATTGAAGAATTAGTGGGGTTTGGAACGGAACTCACGTTTCAAGCGGGAACCGGCTCTGTTTCCTTCGTGGCAGATGCGGATGGTAATGGTGTAGGCGATTTTTCCATGAATACGGCCAATACTATCTCGGCAAGGGGGAGACATTTATCCATTTCCGGCGCGAATATAGTGGTGGGGGATATTAATACAGGACTGGGTTTTGGTTCCAGTGATGGGGGTGCCGTTACTTTAAATGCCACGAACGGCAGCATTACCGGTGGGACCCTATACACGGGGACGAATCTGCAAGAGGGCAGCGGATTCCTGGGTAACGGGGGGGCGGTTACAGTAACTGCCACCGGGGATATCACCTTGGATACAATCAATACCAGTTCCGTGTTCAATGCTGACTCCCTAGAGTCTGGGGCGGGGAGTGGAGGGCCGATTACCCTTAGAAGTATAAATGGAAATATAACGGTTCAGTTGCTGGATTCTTCGGCAAGTATAAACGAGGTGGGGACGGCAGGTAATGGGGGGGAGGTTCTGGTAGAGGCACTGAACGGGAGTGTTGATACCAATGGGATTAGATCGTATGCGGAATCTGTGGATGGAACTGCCGGTACAGGCGGGGATGTGGTGGTAAATGCGGGGACGAGTTTAATTATCCGCAATTTATTAAATTCTAGGAGTTCTGAACCCAACAGTGGGGGGAATGTTGAACTCACGGGGGATCAGATAGAGTTACCCCCAGAAGGGTCGGGACAGAGTAACAACGGGGGAATTTTACTGCTGCAACCCAGTACCCCCAATACCAATATTGCGATTAATGCCGAGGC
>CBFGOM010000165.1:0-14850 GCA_965650385.1 uncultured Oscillatoriaceae bacterium | reverse complement strand
ATTTCAATCCCTAAAAAGGGATTGAAATGGTCACGATTACACCGGAATTACGACAAGAGTTGAATACTGACCCCAATAGTCCGATGCAGTTATCCGTAGATAGCGGAGTATTAATTGTGCGAGTCTCTCCCAATTCCCCGGCGGAACGCGCCGGATTGCGTGAGGGGGATGTGATTCAGCGCATGGAAGATCAGGCGATCGCTCAGTCCGATGTGGTCCAGCAAATTGTTCAAGGGTCGCAAGTTGGAAATGCCTTGGAACTACAAATTAACCGTGATGGAAAAACTTTAAATATCACCGTAGAACCGGGAGAAATGCCCGTTAATCCGAGTTTTTAAGTTTTAATTTCTAAAAAAGTTGTATTGTTCCAAGTGTTTGCAAGACTCAATTGGCAGCCATTGGACTATTACCCTCAAGGAGTGGGAGCGAGATTCTTCCACTCCTTAATGCTCAAGTTGGATGGCTACAAAACTTTCTATACAATCTTAGAGTAACCCGATGAATAACCTTCGAGAGATTGTTCAATTAGGCAATCCCATCTTACGGGCCAAAGCCCAACCCGTGACTAACGTTCACTTAAATGCAATTCAGTCTCTGATCGACGAGTTGATGACAACTTTGAAACCGTCCAATGGAGTTGGGATTGCCGCTCCCCAGATTGCGGAATCCTATCGAGTCTTTATCTTAGCCTCCCGTCCCACCTTGCGCTATCCCCAAGCTCCGACAATGGAGCCGATCGCGATTATTGACCCGCAGATTATCGCCTATTCTGAGGAAAAGGTCAAAGATTGGGAAGGTTGCTTGAGCGTACCTGGAATTCGCGGATTAGTGCCGAGACATCAAGCGATCGAGGTCAAATATCTGGACCAGCAGGGGACATTACACTACCAAGAATTTACGGGATTTGTAGCTCGAATTTTCCAGCATGAATATGACCATTTAGAGGGAAAGGTATTTTTAGATCGAGTGGAAAGTATGCTGGATATTGTTACCGAACAGGAATATCAAAAGCAGATTTTACAGCAATTGTGAGAGCATAAAAAAGAACAGGATTAAATTTTAAATTCCCTCTCTTTAGGAAGAGACTGAATAAGGTTAATACCCACTAAACTGAGATTGAATAACTTTAAGGAATAGATTCATGGAAAATAGCTTATTCAATCAAACCTTTCGAGATGACGCGGGCAATATTGTGATTGCTCAACCCCCCAATCTGCCCATCCTGGTGGCAATTACAACCACCCTACTCACATTGGTAGTACCCAGTGGGACACTGCATACGGGCCTAGATGCGATCGCCTTTGGGTCCTGGTTTACTTGGGCATGGTTGGAGATTTTCGACGGCGTGAACTATTTTCGGCGGGCATTAGGTCTATTCGTCTTGCTTGCCGTCATCGCTTCCCGCGTCTTCAACACCTTCTGAACCCCAATCCTGTTTTATATCAAGTCCGGTGGATTAACCTAAAAAAATAGTTCTTCCTCTTCTCCCCCTTCCCTGCAAGGGAAGGGGGTTGGGGAGTTAGGTCACTGTGGATGATCGAGCCAACATGATATTAATTGCAGAATTTTTACAAAAATCTGAGTTATCGTGACTATAATCGGGCAGCACAGATGGCGGCACCGATTAACCCGACTTGGGGATTAAGAACGATATGAACCGGGACTTTTTCTACCAAGGGACTGACGCGACCTTTGTGGTTAAAACTGTTGATAAACCGATCGCCCTCTTTAATTAAGGGTAGAATTTTCGCTGCAATTCCCCCCGCCAGATACAATCCCCCGTAAGGTAGTAATTTTAAAGCCAGATTACCTGCTTCCGCCCCGTAAGCTTCCACAAAAATTTGTAACGTTTGTTCGCAGATTGGGTCAGATTTTTCTAGGGCCGCTTGGGAAATTTCTGCGGGTTCTTTGTCTGCCGGGGAAACCTCTTTTCCAGCAGCGATCGCCCGATCGCGCAAAAATTGATAAATTGATGCAATTCCCATCCCCGATACCACGCGTTCTACGGAAACGCGATCGATCTTCTCCCGTTGCTTTAAGTCTTGCAACAGTTCAAACTCGATCGCGGTACGAGGTGCAAAATCTGCATGACCCCCTTCGGAGGGATACACAAAATATTCATCCAAATGCCGGATTAAAAACCCTTGTCCCAGTCCTGTTCCTGCACCAATCACTGCGATCGGGGCGGCAGTTTGGGACTCCCCGGGTTGTAAGGTATGGAGGTCCCCTGGATTCATCCCCAACACCCCGTAACCTACCGCTACAAAGTCATTAATTAACTTAACATGGGGAATGTTGAGTTCTTTTTCTAATCGGTCCGTCGTTAAGGTCCAACTTAGGTTGGTCAAAACGGATGTATGTCCCATCACAGGTCCAGCGATCGCAAAACAGGCCCCCTTGGGTTCGGGGACCTCTCCTAATTTCTGACTCGCTTCTTTAAAAAACTGATCCACAATGGGTACTAAGTCAGGATAGTTCTGACTGGCGTAACTCCCCTCATAGAGGGTATCAATCTGGAATGTCCCTGAAGTATCTGCTGCAGTCGGCATTTCCACCAAGCGCAAAAGGGATTTTGTACCACCGATATCTCCGGCTAATAGTAAGGTCATCTTGTTGATTCTGAGCGTATGGACTGTTGGATTAAATCCGGTTTCTTTTTCATCTTCCTAAAAAAATCGGATTTCTGCCTCAATTTCTCGCAAATGAGAGCGATCGCCCTTCAATTCAATTTCCCAGATTTCCTCTTGGCGGACTAGCTTGTACAAACAACATAATCCCGCACTCAACTCCCTTTCCGCCGCATCCACCGCTAGACCCATTGTCGCCCCAATCACCGAGGCCCCATGCCCAACCAACAAAATCTCCCCGGAAAACTCATCCGCCAGCAGGCGCGCAGTTTCTCCCGCCCGTTGCAGACAAATTGGATCATATTCGGGATACTTCGGCACCACCCGAGAGTGATAACTTAAATCAATTCGAGGAAATTTCCGGGCTAACATCTCTGGGGGGAGGGTTTCCGGCATTTCCGTCATCCACTCTGGATTTAACCATTCACACAGTCCCCACTCCAGTTTTAGGGGTAAGTCTAAAATTTCTGCCACCTGATTTGCAGTTTGTACGGTTCTCAGAAAAGGAGAGGTGAAGATGTGATTTATACGTTCTCCCTTGAGACGTTCGGCAAGTTCTTTCGCTTGTAAAAAACCATCTGCCGACAAGGGCGGATCGTACCGACGTTCTGCTGTATTAAACCATTCAGGGTTTACGAAGTCTAAACGGTTCGCGTGTCTTGCAATCCAAACGATTTGAGACATGGGTATAACTCATCCACTCATCAGCAATTTCAGTCTCAGTTGGCACAAGGATGAGTTGTCCCAACCCAGACTTCTTCCTCACTATACTGGTTTCTGACCGCTTGGGATGCGGCCTATATAGTGGGGGTTACAAACAGTTTTTAAAGTCGGGCCAGCCTAAACACCAGGGCAAAGATAGGCAACCCTCTGGCTAACTGCCAGCCCCGACTTAGACAATGACTGGTATCGGCATTTTACTTGTTTTTGGGTTAGAAATTATGACCGCAGCACAATCCTATTCAACTTCATCTACCGCCTCCGGAAACCAGTTCACCGAACTAAAAATTCTTTCTGATACAATTCTCAAACAGAAACCCATTCCCTCATCGGATCTGAGCGATTCTGAAAAACAAGCGATTCCAGCGGGAACGGTTTTAAAAGTTCAGTCTTACGCCCCAGAAAGCGATCACGTTAAGGTTTGTTTTGCTCAAGACAGTTTCCAAGGTCGCAACACCTGGTATGTTTATTATAAACATGGGGTGATTCTGCACAAAGGGTCAGTGGCTTTTCCCGATCGCATTAAACTGGCGGTTCCCTACAAATCCCAACTGGATAATTCCAAAAATCCTTACGGCAGTTGCAACACCACCAGCATTGCCATGTGTTTAGCTTACCTGGGAATTAAAGGCGAACAGCCTCACAAACAGTTAGAAGATGAACTCCAAGACTGGTTAGAAGCGCGGGGTTTAAGTCGTCATGACCCCTATCATTTGGCTCAAGTTGCTGAAGCGTATGGGGCAAAAGACCGCTTTACTGAAAAAGCGACTTTTAATGAAATCAAGGAATGGCTGATTCAAGGTAACCCAATTGTAATCCACGGTTATTTTACCAGTTTCGGTCATATTGTTTGCTTGATTGGCTACAATTCTCATGGATTTATCGTTCATGACCCTTATGGTGAATATTGGTCTCATGGATACAATACTTCTGCACGCGGTGCAGGGTTAAGCTATTCCTATGACCTAATTCAGAATACTTGCAAAGCTGATGGCGATTGTTGGGTTCATTTCATCTCCCGCTAATATCAGGTTTGCTCAATTACCCAGAGTAATCTAACCCCCAACCCCTTTATCTAACAGGAAATGGGGAGAAGAGGAAGCAGCTTAAAAACCGGGTTTCTGTAACAAATTTGTTGGTAATTATCAGCATTTGTATTCAGAAACCTGGTTTTTATTTTTGAAAAATTAAAAACAAAGTTAGTTATTTTATTTTATAAAAAGTATCAAAATTTTTGGCAATAACCCCGAGTTTTTATCCCATTTGGGTTAAATTACGTCAGTTGTTTGATGATATCCCGGGGGGAGTAAGTGGGTATGGGGGCTTGAGCAAATCCATCGCGATCGCGAGAAATAATAGCCTCCAGATTAGAGGCGATCGCACAGGCAATTTGTACCGCATCTTCAAAATCATTCAACTCTAAAGCCAGGGCGGATTCAAGAATCAGGCGATCAACTTGGCAGATATCTAACCCTTTCAACAACTTTGAAACCGCTTGTTTTGCGACTTGGTTTCCTTTACTCTTGCTGACAATATAAAAAATATCAGTTAAAGTTGTTCCCGTTATATATCCTTCTATTTGCTTCGTTTCAATCTTAGCAAATAAGATTTCCGCATCATTCATGAAGGGGTCGCGTTCTAGGAAATAATCTAAAATAATATTAGTATCCAGCAACACCCTCATGTTAAGTATTTTTCCTTCAACCGTTCTTCTTTAATAGCTTCAATTTCTTCATCGGTGAGAGGAGGCCCGTCTGTTTTGAGAATTCCCCGTAATCGGGTTACGGTTCCCGGTGGCACTGGGGGCCGGGGTCTGATTTCCTCATGTATAGAATGGACGATCGCTTCGACGAGGGCTAATCGATCGCTGACCGATAAATTGTAGGCTTCTTTCCGGAGTTCTTGCCAGTCCATTGGGTTTCCTCGCAATCCATTGGGTCAATTTTAACATGGCATGGCCGGAGATTGGGTGAGTTCAAAGTGGGGTTCAATTAACGTTAAAAACGGCTGAAGTTGTTCCTAAGAAAATCACAGAACAACTTCAGTCGTTACTACCCTTACTACGAATAGTGGAAAGTTCGGCTTTTTTTGATTAGGAACGGGTGGCGATCGCCGATCGCGGTGCAAAGGCGATCGCAATGGAGTCACTTTGTTCGATGGTTTCGGTTTCGGTGAGAGTTCCGTCTTCTGGGAGAGGGATAAGTTGGACTGCACAGGCTTTTAATTCCGGTTGCAGAGAGGAGGGACAGGCTTCCGGGTGGGTGAGGGCGTTGGCTTCGGTTTGATCCCCCCAGAGTGCTCCCCAGTGCATGGGGACGAAGACGGTACCCGGGGCGATCGCCTGGGTGACTTTGGCGGGAAATCTAGCGATGCCTCGGCGCGATCGCACTTCGATTCTCATTCCCTCCACAATGTCCAATTTCTTAGCATCTCGGGGATGAATCTCGATAAAGGGATTGGGGTGCATTTTGACAATTTTATCGATTCTCCCGGTCCGCGTTAAGGTATGCCAATGTCCGTAGAGACGCCCGTTTGTGAGAACAAATGGATAATTGGGGTCTGGGGGTTCCGCCAATCCTTTGGCGTGACAGGCCCCAAAGCGGGCGCGTCCGTCGGGAGTGGGAAATCTCCAGTCTGTGTAGAGGCGTTTGTTAACCTGCGGGAGAGTTTGTCCTGCTGGACAGGGCCACTGAGTTGGTCCTTGTTCGGCGAGGCGTTCATGGCTTAATCCGGTCATATCACAGACGCGATCGCGGGTGATTTGCACAAATTCCGCATACACTTGGGCCGAATTCTCAAAGGGAAACTGTTCAGCAAATCCCAATCGGCGTCCAACTTCGGCAAAGATTTCCCAATCCGGTTTAGCTTGTCCGGGGGGTTCGCGAAAGGCGGGACAGAGGGTCACCACCCGTTCAGAATTGGTCATCGCCCCGGTTTTTTCCCCCCATTGCGCCGCCGGTAACAGAACGTGCGCGTAGGCAGCAGTTTCCGTGGGATAGTAGGCGTCTTGATACACGGTAAAGGGCGATCGCCTTAAGGCAGCTTTAGTCCGTTCAACATCCGGCATACTCACCGCTGGATTTGTTGCCGCAACCCACAATAACCCGACGTTTCCGGTTTCTAATCCAGTAATCATATCCCAGGCAGTCCGACCCACTTCCGGGGCGATTCTGCCTTCTGGGAGTCCCCAAAATTGTTCAATATCCCGGCGATGTTCAGGATTTTTGACCAGACGGTATCCCGGGAGTAGATTCGCTAATCCTCCCGCTTCTCTGCCTCCCATTGCGTTGGGTTGTCCGGTCAGAGAAAAGGGACCTGCACCGGGTTTACCAATTTGCGCTGTCATCAGGTGCAGATTAATCAAACTCCGCACTTTGGCTGTCCCTTCCGAAGACTGATTCATCCCCATTGACCACAGGGACAAGACGCGCTGGGATTCACTCCAGTAGCGCGCAGCCGTTTCGAGCTCATCGATGCGAATGCCACAGCGTTCGGCGACAATTTGCGGGGGATAGTGGCGAATTACTTCGGCATATTCAGCAAATCCCGAGGTGCATTCGTCAATAAAAACGGTATTGAGATGTCCCCATTGCATGAGTAAGTAAGCAATACCGTTGAGGAGGTCAATATCGGTTCCCGGACGAATGCCTAAATAGAGGTCGGCAGCGTCAGCGGTGGTGGTCCGACGGGGATCAACAACGATTAGTTTGACGTTTTTATTCTTTTTATGATACTTGCGGAGTCGGTTGAAGGCGATCGGATGACATTCCGCCGCATTGGTCCCGATGAGAAAGGCGCAGTCAGTTTGTTCCAGGTCGTCATAACAGGTGGGAGGACCATCGGACCCCAGACTCTGAATGTATCCGGCAACGGCGGAGGACATACAGAGGCGGGAGTTGGCATCAAAGTTATTGGTGCCCAGGCAGCCTTTCATCAGTTTTTGGGCAATGTAGTAGTCTTCGGTTTGGAATTGTCCAGACCCATACATACAAATGCCCTCACTACCGAGGGTGGACTGGACGGTTTGAATGCGATCGACGATTAAGGTAAAGGCTTCTTCCCAGGTGGCGCGGCGAAAGGGTTCGTCTAAAGACGCCCGGACCATTGGATATTTAAGGCGGTCTTTGTCTAAGGATTCGGCGATGGTGGCCCCTTTGACGCAAACCATACCTTCTGAGGAGGGATGAGTGCGATCGCCCTGGACTTTCCACATCGGCTTACCTTGACTGTCCCGATGGGTGGCTTTTCCCGGTTGTGCGGGAGGAGAAACTTCTAATCCGCAGCCAACTCCGCAGTAAGGACACAGGGTTTTGGTGGGTTGAGTAGACATAAAAGTTTAGTTAGCTTGTAAAGTCTAAAGTTTTTTAGAGTTTAGAGTATCAGAAAGGACAGGTTAGGGTCCGGTTAGTAAGAATTAAGTGTAAACAATGCTCAGAGATTAACGGGGGAGAGGGGCGATCGCTCTTGGGGCGATCGCTCCTGCAAGGGATTTTAGGCTTCTCGGCCTTCTTCCACAAAATGGTGGACAGGTTGTCCTACAGCCGTCTCAGGATGTACCTCTTCTCCCTCATGATGAGCAGAGAACGAGCCTTTCGGTTCTTTCAAGTAGAAGGCACAAAGGAAGGTGACGATAATCGCGGTGACGCCTAGGACCTGGAAAAAAATCTTGTTCCCGATATCGCCTTCAGGGAGCAGGCTAAACAAGGTGAGATAAGCTACTGCACCGACGTTTCCATAAGCACCGACATTTCCGGCAATTTGTCCAGTGACCCGACGTTTGACCAGGGGAACCATTGCGAAGGTTGACCCTTCCCCGGCTTGGACGAAGAAGGAACAGAACATGGTGAGCAGAATCGCGATGGGTAGCCACCAGCTACCCTGGACCGCACTCATCATCATATAGGAGAAGCCCATACAGCCGGTGAGGACAATCATCGTGAGCTTCCGACTTCCGAGGGTATCAGAAATTAACCCACCCCCTGGACGGGCGGCTAAGTTCATAAAGGCGTAGGTTGCTGCAATCATCCCCGCCAGCACTTTACTCAGCCCAAAGGTACTCTCAAAGAATGCAGGCAGCATGGAAACCACGGCCAGTTCTGACCCGAAGTTAACGAGATAAGTGAGTTCTAACAAGGCAACTTGGGAAAATTCGTAGCGATCGCTGGCCGGATACCGTTTTTGACCCAAAACTAACTCTTTATTAACCGTCCAGCACTTATAGGATTGGAAAGCATACAAACCTACTAAGAACACCCAAGTGATCCAGAGTTGGGTCGTATTTAAAAACCCAATTTTAGTGAGACGCCAAGCGAGTAACCCGAGGATAGCACTGAGGGGAATATTCATTGCCATCATGAACCAGAAGTCCCGACGGCTAGTGACTTCAAGTCCACCGTGACGGTTGGGACGCTGATACACTTTACCCGGTGGGGTATCTTGGACATTAAAGAAGTAGATTACCCCGTAAACAGCAGCGATAATTCCCGTCAGGGCGATCGCAAAGCGCCAGTTGATTTGACCCGCTGACATAAAGGCGGCCACTGTTGCCAAGGTAGGCAGGGTAAAAGCAGCACCAGCAGAACCAAAGTTACCCCATCCCCCATAAATCCCTTCGGCTAAACCGATTTCTTTCGGAGGGAACCACTCAGCCACCATGCGGATACCAATTACGAATCCAGCACCCACAATGGATAACAGTAAGCGAGAGACAACCAACTGCCCAAAGTTTTGCGCGAGGGCAAACATTAAACAAGGAATGGCTGCATAAATCAGTAACAAAGAATAAGTAACACGCGGTCCATATTTATCGAGGACCATACCAATAATAATTCGGGCAGGAACGGTGAGGGCAACGTTACAAATTGCCAGGGTTCTCATTTGTCCTGCTTGTAACCCTAATGATTCTTGTACCGCTGTGGCAAAGGGGGCAAAGTTAAACCAGACAACAAAGGTGAGAAAGAAGGCAAACCAGGTTAAGTGTAGGATGCGGTATCGTCCGCGAAATGACCAGAGTTCTGTTAGCATGATTCCTCTACTGGGTTGAAGTATTTTGTAGGTAAGGTTAGTAAATCTTTATCACTGAGCGATTCGCCACAGGTCCGGCGTTCTTGAGTGCCTCACTTTGTCATCCGCCGCTTTGTTTGTGGATGGGTAGATGTGATGCGATCGCACCCGAAGCTCACTTTGATTCACCCACCGAGGGGAGTTGTCCAGAAATCCGTTCATTAAGGGGTTAAATTCCCGGTCGATCCTTGGCTGGTAGTTTCCCCTCTTCCCCCTTGTGAGCGGTGGGAAGAGAGGTGGCTATATCATGGATAGCCCACATACCCTGGTACTCACCAGCCATCATTATCCCTTTACTTCAAGCGTTGTTACTGGGGAATGTCATTTTGCCAGGGATTAACCTGGAGTCCGCCAGTAGGAGTAAAGACAACGCGGAAGTTAGCCAGAGGTTGCGCTGTAGCGCTTCCTGCCGGTGGAGTCTCACTCAAGTTGGGGAGTGGAAGCTCCTTGGTATATTGTTGAGCCATCGGATCGACGGGCTCGTAGGATACGATTTCCCCTTGTTCGTTGATTTGGACGCGGTAGGTTAAATCTTGAGTAAAGCTCGGATAAGTGGTCCAGTTACTATCCAGTTTCTCATAAAGATCCTGGCTTAACGTCTCAATGACCGCTGGATCGGCGATCGCTTGGGGTTGTGCTGTGGCTGCGGGAGCCTCACCCATCATGTCCGGCGATTCTCCCATCATGGTAGGGGTCTCACCCAGAGTTGGGGTAGGAGTCTCACCCAGCGCCGGGGTAGTCGCCTCACCGGTTGTTGCAGGAGTCTCACCCAACGTTGGGGTAGTAGTCTCACCGAGGGTCGGGGTCGGAGCTTCACCCAAAGTTGGGGTAGTCGCCTCACCCATTGGCGCGGGGGAAGTCGTTACTCCAGGAGCCTCCTCCATGGGTGCCGGAGTCGTTGGGGGAACAGCAGGTTGCTCCGTAACTACCGGGGTCTGTTGAACTCCCGGAGGAGGACTCGCCACAAAGGGCTGATTATTCATCCCAGCGGGAGGGGTTTGAACGGCTCCAGGCTGCTGCTGGGTCACGGAAGGCGTTTGGGTAATGATTCGCGTCTCATCCACCTGGGTTTCCACCGAGGGTTGAGTCTCAGGGCGAGGGGTGACGCTTTCTACGACCACAGATTCTTCAGTCATGGTCACGGGGGCGGGCTCTTCCTGGGCACGGGCCCCGCCAGAAAGCAGGTGCAGTATGCCTCCCAGGAGAAAAACGGAAAGGGTTGCGCCTAAAACGATGATGGCATCGGTGGGAATATGGCGCTTAGGTTCGGAAGAAAAGTCGTTAAAACTCATAGTCAGTCCTCATTGTAGTTGCCCCAAGAGAGCAATTTTTGATAAATGGGTTCGGAAAGTCAAGTATAGAGTTTCCGACTGGACTCTATCAATACTGCCCTAGTCTTGACGGTACAAGTAGCATAACCGAGTTTAAAAAACGGTCAATCTCGAACAATTGAATTTACCCTTTAGTCTTTTCCGTGGGTTGTCCCTGGATGCTCCCCCGCCTTGCAAGGGTCCACTCAGTTCCCCTGCGGCTTTCAGCGGCTCAGTTCTACTGTCCGACCCAAGGGCTGATTTCTAAGGTCCCACTGGGCATGAGCAGGACTAGAAACTTAGCCTGGGGCTGGGTTGAAGTTTCAGCGAGGGTCGCGCTATTGGAGGTTAATTCCGGCAGGGGGGTTTCCGCGAGGTAGTCTTGAGCAGGTTGATTCAGGGAGTCATATCCAGCGATCGCTCCATCCTGTTGCACCTGGACTTGATAGACCAAATTGCTGGTAAAGGTGGGATAACTCTTCCAACTGCCATCAATTTGCTCGTACAGTTTTTGACTCAGGGTGGTCAAGGTTGCCGGGTCCGTAATCGCCGGGGTGGGTGCTGGTTCGCTGACCATTGGCGCAGGGGCCGGGACGGTGGGGGCAACTTCCGGGGTCATCGCAGCAGGGGTTGCCGTCATGGCGGGTTGCGTTACCGAGGGTTGCACTTGAGCCACTACAGGAGTTGTTGCTGGGACTTGCGCCACTACTGCGGTTTCCGCTTGAGCTTGCTGGGCGAGACGATGCTGGGCGAGGGTCTGTTGCCAGCTATTGAACATATACCCGGAAAACCCGAGGACACCTACCGCACAAATCAGTTGTAGAGCCAGGGAATTGGAGGTTTTGGGGGTTTCATCTGCTTCCAAACTAGAAGAAACCGAGTTAGTGGGTTTGGATGCTAATTCTTGAGAAGACATGAATGATTACTCCTGTTGAGATAACGTTGCGGATGGAATAGAACGTGATGGGTTTAAGTCAGAATTTCTTGACGCGTGCCTCGCTTAGGCATCAATTTCTACTGGACCGATGGGATGGGCGCTACAGGCTAAAATATATCCTTGCTGGCGATCGCTATCGCTTAGGGCCTGGGGTTCATTTTCGTAGCGAACTTCTCCACTGAGGAGTTTTTGTTTGCAAGTCCCGCAAGTTCCACTCCGGCAACTGCTATCGAGCTCAATTCCCTCTCGTTCAGCAATCTCCAAAATTGGGGCAGAGTCATCACAGGAAATGGTTTTACCGGACTTAGCAAAGGTGACGACTGCCGGTTGCGTGGCTTTTGCGATCGCAGGTTCAGGTGACGCGATCGCGTCCGGTGGTACATCGACAATGGCGTGAGCCATCCCGGGTTTCAGTTTCGCCTCAAACTGCTCGACGAGTAATTGCCGCAATACAGGTTTCAAATCCTCACAGGGAATCCCCTTTTGCACACATTCCCCAAGGTGAGCATCTTTGCCCACTTTACCGCCCATGTAGAGGTCTACCCCTTCGACGGTTTTGCCATTTTTGCGGGTTTTGGTTCCCATCAAGCCAATCTCTGCGACTTGGGGTTGTCCGCAGGAATTGGGACAGCCAGTCCAGTGAATTCGCACAGTTTTGGGGATTTCTAGTTCAGCTTCGAGTTCTTGAACTAGGGCTAAAGCGCGATTTTTGGTTTCAATTAAGGCAAAGTTGCAGAACTGAGCGCCGGTGCAGGAAACGAGAGATCGGGTCAGGGGTGCGGGATCAATTCTAAATTTCTCTAAAATCGGTTCTTGCAATAATGCTTCTAACCGGGAATCCGGAATATTCGGAATGATGACATTTTGTTCCACCGTGAGCCGGATCTCACCATTGCCATAGACTTCCGCCAGTCTCGCCAACTCAAACATATCCGGAGCAAACAACCGCCCCACGGGAACATTGAATCCCACAAAGTTTAATCCCGCTTGCTTTTGAGGGAACACTCCTAAATGATCCCGCTTTTCCCACACAATCTCATCTTTCTCGGCAGCTTCTGCGAGGGGTTTTCCAAACTCTTGCTCAACTTCGGCCCGGAATTTCTTGATACCCCATTCATCGATCAGCCACATTAAACGAGACTTCTGCCGATTGGCTCGTGGTCCATGATCTCGGTAAATTTCTAAAATGGCACGGCATAACTCTACTACATCATCATTGGGGGGGACCCACACATTGAGAGGGATCGCCGCTTCACACCGTTTCGCTGAGAAAAAGCCCCCGACGAGTACGTTAAACCCAATTTCTCCATTTTTATAAGCCGGAACAAAGGCAATATCATTGATTTCGGCATGAATAGAGTTGTCTGGACATCCACCGATCGCAATGTTAAATTTCCTCGGTAAGTTGGTAAAAGCTGGATTACCCTCTCCAGTATTGGTAATCATATCTTGGACCTTTTGGACTAACTCTTGAGTATCAATTAACTCATGTTTGTCAATCCCAGAAACCGGAGACCCTGTAATGTTTCTAACGTTATCCATCCCCGACTGAATCGAGGTCATTCCCGCTGCTTTAAATCGGTTAAAAATATCGGGAATATCTTCTAGTCTGATGCCCCGCAGTTGGAGATTTTGTCGGGTGGTAATATCTGCATTCCCATCATCTCCATACCGCTCTACGATCTCGGCCAGGACTCGCATTTGCAAACTACTCATGACTCCATGAGGCATCCGCATCCTTACCATGAACTGACCGGGCGTCACTGGGCGGAAGAACACCCCCAGCCACTTGAGCCGGTAGTCGCGATCGCTCGCATCCATTGCCTCCCAGCCCATTTGAGCAAAATCTTCTAGCTGATTTTTTACATCAAGTCCATCTTTTTCAGCCTTGATTTTTTCAAATTTATTTAAACTCGTTGTGGGCTTTTCTGTGGCTAACGTCATAGAGAACCTCGTTTTATCTGTTGCCTCTTTAATGAAAATAATAACCTAGCAAATTTCTAAAAATGTCCAAACCGTATCATTCATTACCTTATTTTTATTTAAATTCATTTTCTCCTTTATTTCCGCTCGATTTCTCTATAAGTTAGTCGCATCAACTAGGGGGATGCGTATCTAAAGTTACAAAATAGTTCTAAGGATGATTTTTACGCAAGTCAACAATGCACTTTTCACATAACCAAGGGCAACAGTCCCTGAAACCCTGATTTTTCTTTGTTCGTATAGCCCCAGGCTTTCCTTACGGAACGCTCTTAGAACAGCCTGCGGGTTTTTATGATCACAACTAGATTGGGTATGCAGTTGCGAAAAAAACAGGGATATAGTGATTGTGCTATCTCCCTGTTTATACATTTATCCGGATGTATCGGAAAACCGATATACTGTTAGTAAATGGCTAAGGCTGAAAACCAGGCAATTAGCGAACCAAACAGGAATGCGAGAAGAACTCCAGCTTTTAATAGGGGAGTTTGCGATCGCGTGAGGGCAAGTTGGGATTCTAGCTGCGATCGCTGTTGGTTGGCAGCTTCCAATTGTGACAGGGCCTCCGATCGCTCACGGTTGGCTTGGGTGACTTGGGATTGAGCGTGAGATTGATCCTGTAACAGGCGCTGTAATTTTTCTTGGGTTTGTGATAAATCCCCCTGGAGTTGAGACTGTGCTGCCTGGGATTTGGCGAGTTGAGTTTGTAAGTCCGATCGCTGTTGTTGTGCGCGCTCGTTTTCTCCCTTGATTTGAGCGAGTTCGGTTTGCAGGTGCGATCTCATCTCTTCCACTCCCAATAATTGGGTCCGCGCTTCCGAGAGTTGTTGTTGCCAGTCCTGTTTCTCCCCTTCCAGGTGTTGCAATCTTTCCCCCCGTTCCGCTAGGTGGGATTGCAGTTGCGATCGCTCTTGTTGCACTTGTGTTAACTCAGTTCGCACCTGATTCAGTTGAGAATCTAATTCCCCTGAATGCTGTTGCACGTGTGTTAACTCGGTTCGCACCTGAGTCAGTTGAGAATCTAATTCCCCTGAATGTTGTTGTGATTGAGCTAACTGCGATCGCACCTGATTCAGTTGAGAATCTAATTCCGCTGAATGTTGTTGTGATTGAGCTAACTGCGATCGCACCTGATTCAGTTGAGAATCTAATTCCCCAGAATGTTGTTGTGATTGAGCTAACTGCGATCGCACCTGATTCAGTTGAGAATCTA
>CBFGOM010000164.1:0-14946 GCA_965650385.1 uncultured Oscillatoriaceae bacterium | reverse complement strand
GCAAACTCAAAGAATAAACCGGGTTGGGGTAATAGGCGGGGGTCAATTGGCCTGGATGATGGCGGATGCGGCGGATGCACTCGGGATTGAACTGGTGGTGCAGACGCCCAAAAAGAGTGATCCGGCAGCGGCCCGCGCTGCTGAGGTGATTCTAGCACCGATTGATGATGCTAAGGCTACGGCGCAATTGGCTAAACGCTGCGATGTGATTACGTTTGAAAATGAGTTTGTGGATTTAACGGCGTTGGGGGAGTTGGAACGACAAGGGGTCTGCTTCCGCCCGAAATTGTCGGTTTTAGCGCCCATTTTGGATAAGTATGAGCAGCGGTGTTATCTGCGATCGCTAGGGTTGCCAGTGCCCAAATTTATGGCCTTTGATGGGACGGAACTGCCGCCTACCCCGGACCTGCCTTCGGAAAAGGTGGTGATGAAGGCGCGACGTCTTGGCTATGATGGTCAGGGCACGGCGATTTGTGGCGATCGCCAAACCTTACTCGCTACCTGGGAACGTTGGGGATGCCCTCCGGTCCTGCTGGAAGAATTTATCCCCTTTGACCGAGAATTGGCGGTTATGGCAGCGCGAAATCAGGCCGGTGAGGTGGTGATTTATCCGGTGGTGGAAACCCAGCAGGAAGCGCAAGTTTGCCGCCGTGCGATCGCCCCTGGGGATGTCACGGCGGATGTGAATGCTCAAGTGGAGGCGATCGCAAAGCGCCTATTATCTGCCTTAGAGGTTGTCGGCATCTTCGGCATCGAGCTCTTTTTAACTCCCCAAGGTCAGGTCCTGGTCAATGAAATTGCTCCCCGAACCCACAACAGCGGGCATTTAACTATCAATGCCTGCAACACCTCTCAGTTTGAAATGCATCTGAGGGCAGTTTGCGATTTACCCTTGCCGGATCCCACCCTTAACTGTGCAGGGGCTGTCATGGTGAATTTGCTGGGATATGAGGACTCAGAGGACGACTATAGCGCCAAACAGCAGCAACTCCAGGCCATTCCTGGGGCGTATCTGTATTGGTATGGTAAGACTCAATCGCGTCCGGGACGAAAAATGGGTCATGTCACGGCGATCGTTCAAGGGGTCACCGGAAATGCCTTACAGCAACACTGTCAGGACCTCGCCCACCAAATTGAAGCCATCTGGTATCCCGAGTCCCTTTAAATTCAGCACTGAGGCATCTCCCCCATCCTCCCCATCTTCCCCAAAATTATTCCCGAGTCCCCCTTGTCATTTCTCTGAAATAGATTACAATGAATAAGCTGAACTGCAACGTTGGTGACTGCCAATAGTGTTTTATGATCTATGCCTTAATTTATAAGGGAGTCGTAGAGTTCTAGTGGCCGTAAACCGGACATTGTATCCGGAAACGTAAAGCTATGAGCCGCGATGCCCACCTGGTTTTTCCAGGTCAGAAGCTGAGGTAAGACGGCGTTGCGGTCAGCCCCAATTTTTAAAACCCTATCCTATCAGCAGAATTCCGCTTCATTAGCATCAAGGATGCGGGAGGCCAGGATAGAAGAATAAACAGTTACGGTTGGTCCGGGTTGTGAAGAGGATGACCCGTGATTCGGTACAGTTGACCAAATCGGAAAAAGCACTTAACATCACGAATAACTAATTGCTCAGACTGGATCCGGTCTAGCCTTTGGGTGAACACTGAGAGTGGGTCTGAAAATGAGCACCGGAGATTGTTGTCTGCGGTGAATTGACCGGACTGATGCCAAGAAAGCAAATTAAACTCTAAAGGTCGAGGTGATATGAAAATCGCCCCTACCCATGTAGAGAGAGAAGAGGTTAGTCCGATTCAGCAAGGGAGCAAAAAGCCCCTAAAAATGTCCATCTCTTCATCATCCTGAATTAAGAGTCTTAATTGAGTATGATTAGGAGAATCAAACCGTCGAATGCCCCTAATTGCCTATGGCTCGCTACACTGGCTTATTTATCATTGCAGTTCCCCTGGAAAATTTCCGGCCCTTGCTCGGAGAGATTTTAGAGGATGCGAATTTGAAGATTATTTACGAAACTGTCGATTATATTATGGCGCGGGAACAACCAGGAGAAGTACCCTTTACCAAGTTAGTAACTGTGGAAGTGTTAATCAATAGAACGGTTGGGGGGGGAGATGAAATCCGGATGAATGTAGTGATGAAAAATGAAGAATTGCCCCTGCATTTAGATAACCGGTGTCGGCAAATGTTTAATCTGCTATCAGAGGCGATCGCAGAAAATCGCTATTGGGATCTTTTAGAAACTGCCGCAAGTTAATCGGGGATCGGTTCTTCATGAGGGGCAATGGGAACCAATTTAGACTGGACCGCTTGCTTTTATTCTCACAGAGATCCCCCCGACCCCCCTTAAAACTTAAAAAGGGGGGCTTTTTATCATGAAAACTAGAAGTCAATGAGTGCGGCGCAACAATAGGGAATTAGTGACGACACTCACGGAACTAAAGGCCATAAATGCACCAGCAGTTGAGGGATTTAATAAGATTCCCCAGAGAGGCAGGAGTAGACCGGCAGCAACGGGAATGCCGAGGATATTGTAAGCGAACGCCCAAAATAAGTTTTGCCGAATTTTGCGAAAGGTGGCGCGACTCAGGTGGATAGAACTGACCACATCTAGGAGAGAATCGCGCATGAGGACGATGCCTGCGGTTTCTACGGCAACGTCGGTGGCGGCATTTAAACTAATGCCAATATTCGCTTGCGCTAAGGCAGGGGCATCGTTGATGCCATCTCCGACCATTGCGACGTATTGACCCTCGGATTGCAGATGGGCGATCGCCTCTGCTTTACCCGCAGGGGAAACTCCGGCGAGGATATCATTAGGATTAAGTCCCAGAGATTGCCCGATCGCCTGGGCCGCTTCTGGGCGATCGCCCGTGACCATCATCACCCGTAATCCCATCTGCCGACAAGCATTGAGGGTCGATTGAGCATCCTCTCGTAGGCGATCGCGCACGGCGATACATCCCATTAATTCTCCCTCTTTCCCCACTAACACTACGGTTTTCCCCGCTTCGGCAAGTTCTCGGATCCGGGAACTCCAGTCTGGGGAAATCTCTATCCCCTGTTCCCTAAACCAGTCCTCGGTTCCCAAGCGGATAGCATCATTCTCCACCGTTGCCGAAACTCCGCGTCCCGGTTCTGTCTGGAAGCAGTCGCCACTCAGGAGCGGGAGATTTCGGGTTTTGGACTCACTTAAAATCGCCTTGGCAAGGGGATGATTCGTCCCACTTTCCACTGTGGCGGCAAGTTGCAGCAGTTCGGTGGCATCAACTGAGTCTATGCAGAAACAATCGGTAACTTCTGGTTCTCCGGTGGTAAGTGTGCCGGTTTTATCAAAAATCACCGTATCAATTTGGGCCACTCCTTCGAGAATGTCTCCCCCGCGAATGAGTAATCCGCGTTCTGCACCCATGCTGGTGCCGACGAGGAGGGCGGTGGGAGTGGCGAGTCCCAGGGAACAGGGACAAGCGATGACTAAGACGGCGATCGCCAGTTTCAAACTGAGTAACAAAGGGGACGTCGGTTCCATCAGGGAATGGAGGTGAGCGCCCTGATGTAACAAGGGAGTCACCTGCATCGTGGGCTGTAAGACTTGGGGGAAGAGGGGAGTGCCGATGAAGTACCAGAATGCAAAGGTAACGCTGGCGATCCCCATGACGCCGTAGGTAAAGTATCCGGCAACAGTATCTGCAAGGTGTTGAATCGGTGCTTTGCGGGTTTGGGCCTCTTCTACGAGGGTGACAATTTGAGCAAGGGTGGTTTCTCCCCCGATGCGGGTGGCGCGGATGGCAATGACGCCGGACTGATTCAGGGTTCCTCCGACGACGGGATCGCCGATTTGTTTGAGGACCGGGAGAGATTCGCCAGTCAACATGGACTCATCAATCGTGGTACTACCGGAAATGATGTCCCCATCTACAGGGATTTTTTCCCCGGGGAGAACTTGGACAAATTCCCCAACTTTGACGCGATCGGCGCTAATTTCCAGGGTGAAGGGGGGGGAATCGGAATCCGTGGCGGGAGAGAGGGGGGTTGTAATTAAACGCGCAGTGGCCGGTTTGAGGGAGATGAGTGCTTGTAAGGATGCCGCAGCGCGCTGTCTTGCCAGTTGTTCTAAGGTGCGTCCCAGGAGGATGAATCCGAGCAACATCACGGGTTCATCGAAAAAGCATTCCCATTTGAGTTGGGGAAAGAGGAAGGCGATGCAACTGGCAAGATAGGCACTGAGTGCGCCAAGTCCGATTAAAGTATTCATGTTGGGACTGTTGCGCCATAAGGCCCGGGCCCCTTCGATGAGGATGGGACGGCCTGGGATGGCAAGGGCCGCTGTTGCTAAGGCCCAATGGAATTCGATGTGGTTGAGGATGCCGAGTTGGCCGAGGTGACCTAAACCAGAGAGGAGGATGAGTAGGGTGGCGATCGCCAGATTCCAGATGGCGGCGCGAATGGATTGGCGACGGCGAGTCGTTTGGACATTTTCCCCGGGTCCATCCGGGGTGGTACAACGCAGTTCCGTGGGGAATCCCGATGCAGTCAATTTTTGGGCCAGTTGTGCCGGGTCAATTTTGTCCGGTTCATACTCCACTGCGGCCACTTCTGTGACTAAGTTAACTCGGGCGGAAATGACCCCCGGTTGTTGTGTGAGTTGACGTTCTACCGCTTGGACACAACCGGCACATTTCATGCCGCCCACATCCAGGGCAGTGATGGCAACAGGTGAGGGGGGATTGGGTCTTTGGGTTTCCGATGAAAGCATGAATATCAAATGATCAAGGTATTATCGCCAAAGTGTAACGCTTTTCTCACGGGAGTGGGTTTTATCGGTTCTCTTCTGCTTCCGGGCTCTGGCGCTTCACTGAGGAAAAAATCCGGTATCTTTCATTCTCACTATCGGAGAATCCCGTGGTGGAGTCTCCATCCCATCTCACTACGTTATATTCTACGTTGTCGGCATAAATCGCGAAAGTAATTCTCACAACTTCTAAAAAGTTGATCAGCCACTTGCATTCCGTTTGAGACTGTTCCTCATAGTAGCGGATTAAGTTGGCTAAACAGGCTTCTAAGTGAGGGGAACAGGATTTACAGATTAACACCAACTTCAAGAGGACGATCGCTAAAGTCATGGGATTGCCATTGGCTAATAATAAAATAAACAGTAAAGATGGTTCTTTCCCGGTTTCGGTCGTTAAAAATTCAATAGTTTTTTTACAAGTATTTTCCAGCAACAGCGGGGTTAATATTTCCGAGTCGTGGTTTTTCCCTAACTCCAAAAGCTTATGAGATAGTTTACTATTAATCGTGTCAACAAAAGTTTGATGTTCGACGGAAAAAATCAGATACTTTTTTAAAGCAACTTTAAACGATTTATAAGAAATTCCTTGAGTTTGATTGATAAAGATATTAGCCAAATTCACATAATTATACGGACCTCGTTTAGCCACCACCGTTTTAATAAGTCGGAGGACATCATTGCCCAAACCTGTCGGGTTTTTGTTCGTGACTTCCGCAGGCATAATTTGAGATTGGGACCGCGCCGTGTACATGGCGAGATCAAACTTAAACCGTTCTTTGAGTTGGCGGGAGAGGGCTTGGGCAGCTTCTTTTTGTTCTTTAGATTTACCAAATACGGATTGATGAGCTAATAAATAACTCGAATAGCGATGACTCCAATGACCATCATCGGTGCGAGAAGCAAACAGTTCCAGGGCTTTATAATCTTCGCTATTCGAGAAATTTGTTAACCAGTTTCGGAGTCGCTGCAAACTCATAGAAGCGGTATAAGACCCAATGGTTTTGTCCTGGAAGATTTGGATGAGATCCTGAATCGCGGCATTGTGGCGACTGGATTGCCAATTATTCACCAGAATGTAACAACAGCGGTTGAGTATTTTATGAAATTTGTCTTCATCTTCAGCATAAAGAATCCGAAACAAAACGTTCCAAGCATCGGTATTTTTATCGGTATTTACAAATTCAATGAATAAAGTTTTAAACTCAAGGGTGACCATTTCCGGAGAATTTGTAGCCACCAGAGTGAGGAAAAAGCTATAAATAATTTCTTCATTTTTATAAAGGGATGTGGACTGCCCGTCCAGATTGGGGGAATCTGGCTGCTGCCCATTGGGTAAAGCGCCACTGGTCATAAGTTCTGTGATCTCAGATCGACGAAATAGGGGTTAAAAGAGTGGAATCTTCGGCTGAAATTAAGTTTACGGCGGAAGGATTGGGGGAAATAATTCAAGTTTAGATTAAACCGATCGCTCGCCTTTGACCCGTTCAAGTTTACCGAAATAACCAGACCCCGACACCCTCGGTATTCCCTTGGGGTTCCCGATACTCGACAGGCAGTGGAGGGGTTTATGGGTGGCGATCGCCAATACTCTACTCTTTATAGACTTGAGGGGATGGGATCATCTCCCAAGTTGCCATTGCCCAAGGGGGAAATTCTCAACTTTAGGGGGTGGATTGATCTGAATCAATAGCAATTTCATCGATTTTCTCTAAGATAAGATTGGCGATCGCACCGGAAATTTTTTAGCAACCGGAGAATTATCTTTAATTATAATTGACCGATCTCGATTCCGTAGGATGCAGCCTTTGATCCAGTCTCCTGAGCGCATTCAGGTTATGGGATTATACCGGAAAAACCCCCTAAACTGATTCTATCTGATGGCGAAGGGACGCTTTTGGACAGGGAATAGATGGCCCTAAAAGAAGGCGATATCCTTCTTTAGGCTCAATGCGCTGCGGAGGTCCCGATCCTCCGTTGCCCTTGCCAACCCTCGGCGATCGCCCGGGGACGCGCTTTTCCCCCATTGACCCGTTGCAGTCGAATCCCAGGCGATCGCCAGGGAATGTTTCCTGAAATGTCCCTGTTTTTTCAATGGGTTCCAGGTCGCGTAGATGACCGATGAATTGAATAAGCGACCTGGATCGTTGGGGTTGTCCTAATCGGGGAACAAGCGGACTGGACGGGTGATGAGAGGGGAGAATAATTTATCGAGCGGCACTTTTAATGCGAGCTAAAATTGTTTCCATTTCTGACAATTCTATAGCCCCTGAGAACGGTTCTTCATTCATAAAAAAGAACGGAGTTCCATTAATGCCTAATTTACGGGCAAGCATGAGGTCTTCCTCAATGGCAGCTTGGGCAGTTTCACTCTGGCGATCGCTATTAAATTTTTCTAAATCTAAATTTAACGTTTGGGCGATCGTCCCATATAACGGTTCTCCCAACTGCTCTTGTTGTTGGAATAAAGCATCATGATAGTCCCAGAATTTCCCCTGTTGTCCAGCGGCCCAAGCTGCTTTAGCGGCTGGCAGTGCTTGGGTATGAATTTGAGTCAAGGGCAGATGCTTGTAGGTCAAAGTCACCTCAGACTGATGTTTCGCCATAAACTGATTCACTGTTTCGTGAGCTTTGGCACAAAACGGACATTGAAAGTCAGAAAATTCCACAATCACGATCGTTTTTTGGGGAGCACCTTTAACGGGAGAATTCCCGATAATTGCGCCTGGGTCGGTAGTCATCTGCTGTAAGAATGCCTGTCTTGCTTGCTGAACCTCATTTTGTTGGCTCTCCTGATAAGCTTGTACAGATTCAATAATCACTTGGGGATTATTCCGAATAATCTCCAAGACTTGTGCTTCTAGGTCAGAATTGGCACTGGTATTATTGGGACTCGTACAACCGAACAATCCAAACCCGAATATCAAACAGCAGGCTAAAGTCAAGGAAAAAAAGCGAAGCCGGGACATGAATAACCTCACGGATAAAAATTAGCAGCAGATCACTACTATAGGCGCTTTACCGAAATTTTGACGAGTTGACCCAGGGTGCAGAAGACGGGTTTCAGGGGTGATATCGATCGCTGCTAGATTAGAGGAGTAACGTTACCATCATCTCCAGCACTCCCTGGCCCTTGGGCAACCCTGGAGGACGGTAAATTTCGGTAGTCTACAGTACAATTTGGGCATTCAAAGAGTTATCGGTTCTGAGATCCGGACGGATTGAGCTGATCTGCTTTCGTTTGCCGTTGAAGCACCCTGAAAGCAGGGATGCTAAGTTAAGGCCCCCAGTTATCCTGGGACGGCGATCGCCCCTTGGTGGGATGGCACTGATGGCGAACCGTTACTGTGGGGATCTGACCTATCACTAGACTCTAACCACCCCTTGCGAATGTTACTCAATCCCCTATGTATCAGCGGAATTTTTCAGTGGATGATCGTGTCAAATCCCCTAATGAACCCATTAAAGTCGGTGTGTTACATTCCCTAACCGGTACGATGTCTATTGGGGAAGTATCTGTCAAAGATGCCACCTTGTTAGCAATTGAAGAAATTAATGCCAGCGGTGGGGTATTGGGCCGCCCCCTAGAAGCGGTGATTGCCGATGGGGAAAGCAATTTAAAAACCTTTGCAGACAAAGCTACAGAATTACTCACGCAAGAGCAAGTTGAGGTCATCTTTGGTTGCTGGACCTCCGCCTCACGCAAGGCGGTACTGCCGATTTTGGAGGAATTAAATGGATTGTTATTCTATCCGGTGCAGTATGAAGGATTAGAACAGTCTCGCAATATTGTTTATACCGGTGCAGCACCTAATCAACAAATTGTTCCGGCGGTACAATATTTATTAGATCGGGGCTTTCGCCACATTTATTTACTCGGGTCAGATTATATTTTCCCCCGGAGTGCGAATCAAATTATTAAAGCACAATTAGTTGCCCAAGATGCAGTGTTAGCGGGGGAAGAATACATTCCCCTGGGTTCCCAGGAGGTGAGTACAGCGATCGCCCATATTCGTTCGGTACAACCGGATGCGGTACTCAATACTCTCAATGGTGATACCAATGTGGCCTTTTTCCGCGAGTTAAAGCAAGCCGGATTGACCCCTGATGATTTGTTGGTGATGTCCGTGAGTGTTGCTGAGGCAGAGGTCCGGGAAATAGGACCCGAGGCGATCGCCGGACATCTGGTGGCGTGGAATTACTTTCAAAGCATCGATACCCTGGAAAATCAGAAATTCGTGAGGGCCTATAAAGCCAAATATGGCAGCGATCGCGTCACCTCAGACCCCATCGCCTCGGGGTACTTGGGAGTTTATTTGTGGAAAAAAGCGGTGGAAAAAGCGAAGTCTACCCAAGTCGTGAAGGTGAAGGCAGCGGCGAAAAATATAGAATTAGTTACCCCCAAAGGGTTAGTCAAATTCGATTCTAAAACTCAGCATCTGTGGAACACCGTCCGCATTGGACAAATTCAGCCCGATGGGGCGATCGCTGAAATTTGGAACTCCCGAGAGGCGATTGCACCGGACCCCTTTCTCTCGGGCTATCCTTGGGCGGCGGGACTCTCTCAACGGGGCTTCCGCTGGGGAATCAATGCTAAATTGATGAGCTTATTTAGCGCTTTAGTGGCGATCGCCTGGGTGGCAGTGGGCTTAGAATGGCTGACTACAGTAGAAATTCAGCGGAATATCTCCGCTTTAATTGATCGGGTTGAGGAGATGTCTACACCCAATGAGGAAATGTTGCAATGGGGCTATACAGTCATGGCCGCCGCACAACGGAGTCAATATTTATTGCTAATGCTACTGCTATTGAGCATCCTATCAATGGCCGTAGCCTTTTTTGTTATTTCCCGAATTACCCGGGCGTTAAATGGGGTGACTCAAACCGCCCAACGATTAGCCTCTGGGGATTTAACGGCGCGATCGTCCCTGGTTTCCGGTGATGAAATTGGGGTACTTTCTTCCACCCTGAATACAATGGCACAACAGGTAAACTGTTTACTCAAAGGATTAGAAGTGCGGTCTCGCCAAGTGGAAGAACATAGTTTAGAATTAGAAGCCGCGATGTATGCTGCACAATCGGCTAGTCGAGCGAAAAGCACCTTTTTAGCCAATATGAGCCACGAATTGCGCACGCCACTCAATGCGATCGTGGGGTATAGTGAACTGCTGCAAGAAGAGGTAGAAGAGATTCTCGCGGATGAACAATTCATTAATGACCTCCAAAAAATTAACATTGCGGGCAAAAATCTCTTGGCGATCGTCAGTGATATTTTAGATATTTCAAAAATTGAAGCAGGCAAAATGGACTTGTGTCTCGATACCTTCGATGTCCACCAGTTAATTCATGAGGTGGTCACCACCCTGGAACCCTTGATGGTGGCAAATGGTAATACTATCTGCCTAGATTATCCGGACCAGATGGGGATAATGACAGCCGATCTCACCAAGGTCCGGCAAATCCTTTTAAACCTGCTCAGTAATGCAGCTAAATTTACAGAAAAGGGCAAAATTATTTTACAGGTGAGGATTAAATATCCCCCAGAAAATGCCGGGGAACCGGGTAATCTGAGTTCTTCTGCGGTGTGCCCCCATGAAACTCCCTGGATTATCTTTCGGGTCCGGGATACGGGAATTGGCATGAGTTCGGAACAGATTTCCCACCTGTTTCAACCCTTTGTACAGGCGGATGATTCAACTACGCGCAAGTATGGCGGGACGGGATTAGGTTTAGCCTTGGTGAAAACATTTTGCGAGATGATGGGAGGGGCGATCGCCGTGGAAAGTGAATTAGGGCGGGGGTCAGTGTTTGAAATTGCCCTACCCTTGGTGGTGAAGGATACCTCCCCCCAGAAGGTGACGATTCATCAAGCTGCTTAAGGGTGAGGGGGATGGGGTAACGACCTCGGCAGTTGATGCAATTGCCGGTAAAATAATCAGCAAAACCCCTTGTATTGAAGCAATTATAATGCCTGAACCGATAATAAGGCGATGGGTTGCGACCCTCTCGGGTCACTTAGACCGGGTGAGTTCTGTGGCGGTGGGACCGGACGGAAAAACCCTCGCCAGCAGCAGTTGGGACCAGACGATCGCCCTGTGGGATCTGAACTCGGGTCAAAAACTTCAGACTCTCTGCGGACATTCGGGTGCAGTTCTGGGGGTGACTTTTTCCCCAGTTGGTCAACAGTTGGTCAGTTGTGGGACGGATAAAAAGATTCAGGTTTGGGATTTAGGTCAGTTTAAACCCATTCGTCAGTTGGGACGATGGTTTGGGGGTCATCAGGAACCGGTTTTAGCCCTGGCAATGGGCCCGGATGGCAAGCAATTGGTGAGTACCAGTGGCGATCGCACCCTGAAATACTGGAATATGGCGACGGGTAAAGTGATATGGACGGTGACCTTAGATGGGGAGATTCAGTCGGTGGCGATTCGTCCCGATGGCAACCTTGTAGCGGGAGGCAGTAGCGAGGGTCAGATTGCCTTGTGGAATTTGCAAACGGGGGAAAAATTACAGACTCTCACCGGCCATTCTGCGGGGGTGACGGGAGTAGAATTTAGTCCCGATGGAGAGGTTTTGGCCTCTAGTAGTTGGGATAAAACGGTGACCCTGTGGAATTCTCGTACAGGAGAGCAAATCACCTCCCTGGTGGGACATTCTGATGTGGTGAATGCGGTGAAGTTTCATCCCGATGGCGAGAGAATCGCTTCAGGGAGTTGGGATAAAACCCTGGCCCTGTGGAATCGAAAAACAGGAGAGCAAATCGCCTCTCTGGTGGGACATTCCGATGCAGTGCGATCGCTGGCCTTTACTCCTGATGGGCGGTTGTTGGTTTCCGGGAGTTGGGACCAGACGATCGCCCTGTGGCAGGTATAGCCTTTCTTTTAATCGGTGCAGTCTATTCCGGATCCCCCTAAATCCCCTTGAAAAGGGGGACTTTTCCAGTGCCCCCCTTTTTAAGGCCAGCTATGGGACTTTTCCAGTCCCCCCCTTTTTAAGGGGGGCTAGGGGGGATCCAATAGACTGACTTGATAGATACAAAAATTGCTATAAAAGCGACCAATGGGGCGACCTAATGACCCAATCAACGGCGACTCCTGGCGGGAAAACAGCGGCCCTAGGTAGCTGAGTTAGGGCGTGATTCCCCCCTGAAGGTTAATCGAGGAAACCCATCATTCCATCGGTTTCATCCCCTTCATTGGAGCAAATGGGCCGATTTCCCATCAAATGATCGCAGTTCATGAACAGGGTGCTTTCTGTAATCGGACGATTTCCAGACACTTGCAAGGAGTGGGCGATGTGAATCATACTCGCCCCAATTGGGCGAATTCCCGAGGAGTTTAAGGTATCGACTACGATAAAATTACTCGCCTCAACGGGACGGTTGCCGGACAGGTTGATACTGTCGGAAATCTCAAAGTTGCTCAGTCCGATGGGGCGGTTTCCGGGTAAACCCCCTTGACGATAAAGCTGAATGCCTTTAGGGGTGGCTTCTTCAGGTAATTTGTCTTGTATTTTCTTCATACTATCTTGGGGTTCGTTTTCTGGGTTGGGTTTTTCAGTCTCATCAGCGATCGCGCTATCCGCCATCTCGGGATTCTCCTTCAAAAACACTCGGTTAGTTTTCTTTTGCTCCTGAAAATCCGTCTCGTTTCCGCCCTCTTTTAGCACGGTGGAATCGGTAAGTTTTACCTCATCGATGGCGATAGGGGGCTGATGTTATGAGTCGGATACGAGCTTTCGCTGTCAGATCTTTTTTAGGGTTCTAACTTAAGCCTTAATTATACGGGTTGAAGGATCTGCAGACGAGTTCATCGCACTCTACATTACTGTAAATTTTTGTAAAACTCTCAAAAAAAATCTTATCGGGATCATAAGCGGGGATAGGCGTTCGTCGCTTATTCTAGGATTTTTGCCGATTCAGCAGGGGGGATCCGACCACAGGACCAAGGGGCGATCGCAACGGATCGCCCCTTGGCCCCCTCTTTATTCAATCTGCCGGTTCATCACCTTATTTGCGATTACTCAGCCATTTTGCAGCAGCAATTCCTAAAATAGCTGCGACTAACGGATTACTCAAAAACTTCATCATCCAAGGTTTATCCGCTAACACATCTCGGAAAATATCAGGATGAGCGTGATAGGCAAATGCGGCTAATTTAGACACATCATCTGCTGACATTTTCTTGGGATTGTGAGTGGAAAGAACCAGTTGTTTTTCTAAATCGCGATCGCTCAATCCGCGTTTTTTCAGTTCTTTAAGGAACTCTTGCGCCACATCGTCCCGTTCATCGGGCTTAATTTGGGCGATCGCTTTTCGCAATTCCGGTTCCATCTGCGCCGGAGGAATGCGATCGTGTTGCAGAGACTCGCCAAATAAGCGCTGACGCTCTTCCCGAGTCGATCGCTGGGCAAAATCATCAAAATTTTGATAATCATCGGTTTGCGGCGCATTCGGCATCATGTCGCGATCGCCTCTTGCCAAATCGCCCATAATTTCCCGTTTATATTCGTCACTCGTCGCCATCTTAGTCTCCTAATTTATTCTTTCTATCAATCGGTCGTCAACAGGGGGGCCATTTTGCCTCACACCCTATCCCGCCTTATACTGAATCTGCTGAGACTGAACATCATAATCCGCCGTCAGAATCAGTTGTTTATCCGGTGCATACACCAACACTTTTAAATTCCGATTGGGGAAATTGTGGTGAAATCCTTGAGCCAGCGATCGGGCTAACTCTCGCACTTCGTTCGGGCGAACTTCCGGCGTAATCACTACCCCCAACTTATCATTATCTCGCACATAGGCATCTTGAATCAGTCCTTTGGCATTTCGCACCACCCAGTTGCCAAAATTCTCCCCGGTTTGAGTATTACCCCGTTCCAGTTGGCTGTAATTGTGCGGACTCGTCACCGAAGGGGAGAGGCGGTTGGGTTGCTGCGCCGTTGGAGTTCCTGCACTACAAGCGCTGACCACACTCAGGACTAATACCAAGACCAAAGCGGTCAAGCCTTTCTGAACTCGCTTAAACACACTCACCTGAATTTTCCTCCCAAATTTTTAGTAATTTATCACCCCATTCTCAAAGGGTGCCGGTTTATTTAGAGGTACATTGATTAATTTTTTATGAAATTTCTAAATCGACCTCTTCAACAAACCTTTAAACAAAATATTGAATTTTTCTCCAATTTCCCCTGGAAAACTGGGGGATCATAAAGTTCCGTTCACCCCCATGCAAAGGGGTTAAGAGTTGAGGGAAAGGCGAGGATACTCCCCGCCCTTCCCTCTATTCAAAGATTAAGCTCTAGTCAAGAGCTTTTTTCAAGTTATCTTTGATATCTTCTTTGACGTGTTGGGTTTCGGCTTCAGCTTGCTTCATTTTGCCTTGAGCCTTATCCTTGGGATCACCCGTCACATTTCCTAACGCTTCTTGGGCTTTCCCTTCTACATTCTTCATCGTTGCATTAACTCTATCTTCAGCGCTCATATTATTCTCCGTCTTTTTGACTGGTTTTTATCTGAATTTAGATTAGCAACGATAATCCGGGGAAAGCATCTATCAATGGATATATTCTCGGCCTACCCCTTAAGATTTCAAATCGGGGATCGCTGAGATCTAAGGAGATTCCTATCCCATTTTGCCTAATTCTGGGGTTTTCACCTTCCCTAAAAAAGGGCCAGGGTATCAATACCCTGGCCCTAATACCCTGACTTGTCTACAACTCTTCTATTTGACTTGTCTTGATATCCAGTTCTTCTTTTAAGTTTTCTGCCCCATGTTCAATATTGGCTTGGATTTGCTTAACTTTACCCATCGCTTTTTGCTTGGGGTCTCCTGTGACGTCTCCCAAGGCTTCTTGAGCTTTCCCTTCTATATTCTTGGCCGTAGCTTTGATGCGATTTTCAATACTCATCTGAATTTACCCCAGTTATCTTTACTTTTTTATGGGCCAACTTATTTGGGTCAAAGACTCAAATATTTAGCCTTAAATTTATAATAGCAACCCAATTACTAAAATGCCCTCTATCCTCCGACATATTTTTTTTAAAACTCCGACAAAATAAGGGTGAACAGCAGCAGTCCAAATTATCCCTTCATACCAAATCCGAAGTTCAAACGTCTGCTATAATACCTGAAAAAATAGGA
>CBFGOM010000163.1:0-15315 GCA_965650385.1 uncultured Oscillatoriaceae bacterium | reverse complement strand
AATGCTTATTTTTATTTCATTATAGCATAAAATTTATATTAAGGAGAGGTCTAATTTGAAATCTATAATCGAGCAACAATTATCAGGGTCGGAAAAATTACAAGCTATCACCCATGAGACCCCAGATTTAGTGCTTCAGAAAAGTAATAAGCTTTACCTAGAACGCATGACTAAAGTGCGTCAACTCCAAGTAACTATTAGGGAGTTAGGCGATAAGCCCGAGAATTCAGAACAGGTTAAAGTTCTCAAAGCACAAGTTAAACAAATTTTAGGAGAAGCTTGCTTCTTTGCCGCAGAAGCTTATCATAGCGAAGGAGCAGTTAAACACGTTGTAGCCGGGATTCAGGGGGCGAAAAACCCGCAAGACAAAGCCGCTATTATGGGTGCGCTCAAGCCGGAACACTTTTTGCAATCTTTTAATGAGCAGCTAGGAGATTTTCTCAAAGATTTGAATCATTATGCGGGAGAACCTGATGGGAAAATTTTCTACCGCTCTTCTAAATATTTGTATCGATTATTTTTGGCAGTTGCCGAGTTGCGTGAATATCAATTTAAAGACCCGAATTTTGTGTTAACCCTTGAAAAAGAACTCGAAACTTCTCAGGAAATTGCTACCAAAATCAATAAAGAGTTAGTGGAGATTCGCAAAGGCAATAAAGCAGAACTGGATACGAATGAGAAAAAAAATCAAGCGGCTGAAGCGGCGATGCAGAAAATTTTGGGGGTGAAAACGGCATCTGAACTCAAGGTAAAAATTTTACAAATGGCAAGGGAATTTAATACCTTGGTTCGGACTCGATCTGTTGAATTATCAGCCCCTAGTCTCGAAACTTCCCGAACTTATTTTGGAAATATCCGATAGATTCTGGGGTGAGAAAGCTGTAGTTACGGTTTGAGAACCCTAGATCAAGCCAGAGGGCGCTTTGTAGATGGGACCTGTATGAATGATTTTGGAATCAGGGGACCCGTTCCTAACCTAGACTTTAGTCCAATAGAAGCGATCGCCTGTTGATGAGATACTAAACAAAACACTCTATCTAATGCGATTGCTGAGGCGAGACTATGGCAACCGGACGGCAGATTCAGAAAAAAGGACAATCCCACGCCACACCGACTCCTGCCACGGGAATGTTCAAACCCCGTCCGTTTGCCATCCCTGCCGAACCCGAAACCGCAACTACACCGGAACAGCAAACCAAAGCAGAACCGGGACCAGTCGGAGGAAACCGCCTCTCGCGCATCAATGTTGCTGCACCCCCACCCATTCAAGCGAAACTGGCGATCGGCGCACCGGATGATAAATACGAGCAAGAAGCTGATACCATTGCTCGCAAAGTCGTCAAACAAATTAGCGCCCCCACTCCCCCGGATGCGAACACTAGTGAGGATTCTGTGCAGCGTCAAATGTTCTCTACCCCTTCAATAATGAGACGGACGGTGCAACGCCGGGAAGCCGTAGAGGGAGGAACAGCATCATCAGACTTAGAAAGTACCATCAGTCAAGCCAGAAGCAGTGGAAGACCCCTAGGTGAACCCATTCGGCGCCAGATGGAAGGGGCGTTTAGTGCTGACTTCAGTGGCGTCAGAGTTCATACTAATAACACGGCTGATACCCTCAATCGTTCCCTCAGCGCTCGTGCTTTTACTACGGGAAACAATATCTTTTTCAAGCAGGGGGAATACAATCCTGCCAGTTCAAGTGGTCAAGAATTACTCGCTCACGAACTCACCCACACGATTCAACAGGGCAGTAGTCCCACCGTGCAGCGCCAAAGTAATATCCCGCTCATTTCCGCAGCCCATCAATCCCTGCAAACCTCAACCCCCTTGGTGCAACGCAAGGCGATGGTGATCAGCACTAAAACTCGTCTTCATAACGTGGTTGATGGAAAAGATAAAGGTACTGTAGGAGATAATATCCTCCCGGGTACATTGGTAGAAATTAGTGATAATGATACCGATCATATTAAGGGAAAAGACAAAAAAGAAAACGGACAAACGGTAAAAGGAGAAATTGAATGGTATCGCACTGCCAAAGGAGATGGATATATTAGAGCCACTAAAGTTTTCCAAGGGATTGCGGCGGGAAATGCTGAAGAGCCTGAAAATGAAGATGACCTTTTTGGAGCATTTAATGATTCTGCAGTGAGTGTCAGCAAGGACAGTCTAGGTGACTTCAGTAAAGAAATGGAACACCAAAAGAGTATCCAGAAGGATCTTGACATCTCTTCAGGGGTTTTAGGAAGCGCAGGTGGCCTGATCGGGATGGTTTTATCCCTTAACAGTTTCATGGATACGAAGAACAAAAAACTTGGGGATTGGGTTGACATGATTTGGAATGGACTCATTGTCAATGCCGGTAAATATACCTCTGGAGTGAGTGGGATGATATCAGCCGCCTTGGAAAAGTCTGATATGACCAAAAATGCTAAGGAAGCTAAAGATGCCAGTGGCTGGAGTGGTAGTTTTGCCAGCGCCTTTGAAACCCTGGGAGGAGCGGTTAAGACCATTAAAAGTGTGATTGACCTGATTAAAATGTGGTCAACTGACGAGAAATTTGGCAAGCCAGAGTATGCCAAAGTGGGTTCCACGATTATTTCTGGTGCGTTGTCAACTGCGAAGGGGGTTGTGGACAGTATTAAGAGCTTTATTGAAATTTTTGATGGCCCGGTTGGGGGATTGGCTGATGCTGTTCCGGGACTGGATATTGCCATTAATGCCGTCAAAATGGTTATGGAAAGCTATTATCTGGCGACCTCGGCTTACCACTGGAATAAGATGCGAACTGCTTCATCGGATCTGATTAAAGGGTTAGAAGCTCAAGGGAAAGGCGATAAAACCAAAGTCAGTGCAGCTAAAAAAGAATATGCCACAAAACGGGCTGAAATCACTAACCTGGAGACTCGGAAAAGTGCTAAAGAAGCGAAGAATCAATCTCGCCAGCAAGCTATTGATAAACTCTCTACTCAACAAACTGAGTTAGAAACTAAAAAACAAACACTAGAAACTGAACGAGATCAGCTTGAAGCGGATAAATTGCAGTTGGAGAAACAAAATACACTACTTAAAGCAGGCAAAACTCCTGATCAAGCAGCTATAAAAGCTAATCAGGAGAAGATTACATTTAACTCTAGCCAAATCAACGCGAAACAAACCGAGATTGCAGCGATTAATGACAAGCTGAATGGCACTCTATTGCGGTCAGGAATTCGTAAAGAGAAAGCAGAGTTAGAAAAGAAAGTTGGCATCACTGCTGAGAAGATCAATACAGCAGCCACAAAAATTAAGACTCAGCAAGGAGCAATGGCCGCTTATGCAGTTGATAAGGGGCTAAGTCAGGAAGATATTGAAGAAGTTGATCTAGCCGATGAACTTACGTCAGGTAACCAAAAGCGGATTATTCGCCAATCAATCCACTTGAGTTCTGATGCTGTTAAGATTGCAGCCAGTATTGCTAACTTAACCGGGGTTGGGGCAACAGCCGGGGTAGCGATGAAAGCAAGTGCAGCGGGGGTTGACTTGAGTTTGCCCTTCTTACGTTCTTTAAAACAATATGGTCGGAAGAAAGCCGCAGAAAGTCAAGCTAAGGGTGAGACAGGGACATTTTCTCAATGGCTGTTTAATGCCAATAAATCAGATATTGCCAAGTTAGAGGAACGGAAACGACACACCGTTACTATCTTTAAAATGGTCAATAAACTGAACGATCATGTTCCTCTGCCTACAGATATACCGGCAGATAAGGCGAGTAAACTGGAAAAATTCCGGCTGTCCAGTGCTAGGGTGGAACTGTTTATTCAGGCCGCCGGATGCGAACCCAAAGAACTTTATCGTCTGAATGGGAAACCGGATGCACAAGCATCCTTGATTCTCAAATCATTGTACAAGCGGGAGTTTTAGATGAACTTAGAAGCAATTTATGCGCGCCATTTAGTTGAGTTGGGATATCTCCAAGAGATTATTCAAGGGTTGGGATATCCGGCTGAGTTGATCGAGCGATCGCCTGAAATTCCCTACCCTACTTTGGTGGCTCAACTGGATCATGATTCTGCCGATCGCGTTCGAGAAATGGCTTGTACCTTCTACCCGTTAAATGAGGAAGATACCCAAAATATCCTGTTGTTACAATATTTCCTAGAACTTCCCTTTGAAATTCACCCTCAAGCCTATCCCGAGGTTTACAAACTTCTTTTAGAAGTCAACAATAAAAGTGTCTTGGGTCATTTCAGTATCACAGCGGATAAGCCAAAGATCCATCACCGTTATATTCAAACCTTACCTGCGGCTAATCTCCTGGCAGAAGAAGCCACCGCAGAAGTTGTTACGCTGTTTAATTACACCTCATTGATGCTGGGAGATCTTATTGAATCCGTGGCGACTCAAAAAAAATCTACTGATGAAGCGATGCAGATGATATAGAGCATCCATATCCACTATCGCGTAGATTTTTCCAGCTAAAGCTAGGGGTTCCTCTTGCAAGCTTTTAATCCGGAATTCGGTTGCGTTAGGTCTATTAAACCCCCAGGATCAAGCCTATGGCTACACGGACGAAGCCTGGGAAGCAATCTTAGGGGTAACAAGTTCTCTACTCATTAGGAGCTTTTTACCCCTGCGCTAGACTCGAAAAAACTGTCTAAAATCTTCATCTTGGGTACTCAATTTTACCCAGTCTGCTCCCGCTTTACTTAATTTTTCCACGAGCCGATCGCAGGCGGGGCGTTCTGTGGCATAATGACCCGCATCAATCAGGATTAAGCCGCGATCGCGTGCTTCCTGGAATTGATGAAATTTGCAATCTGACGTGAGATAAGCCTCGGCACCGGCTTCCACCACCGCATCGATATAACTTGCTCCCGAACCGCCTAAAACGGCTAACCGGCGAATGCGCTGCTGGGGTTCGGCTGGCGAAACAATGAGCTCTGGGGGTTGCAATTTCTCTTGAATTAGGGTTAATAAATCCCGCAGGGAAAGTGCCGGTTCCAGTTGTCCAATTCGTCCATAGCCGAGCGTCGGTTGAGTAGGCACAATCGGCTTAACTTGTTTTAACTTTAACCATTGTGCCAAGACATCTGCAGTCCCATGATTCACTTGGTCAAAGTTGGTGTGAGCGCTGTAAATGCCGATCCGATGAGTAAAGGCGAGTTTTGCCATTTCGCCGATCGCCTCACCTCTACAAAGGCGATTGACTCCCCCAAAAATCAGGGGATGGTGAGCAAAGATTAAATTAATAGGTTCGCCGCTTTGTTGGAGGGTGACTGCTTCTTGCATCACGGCTAAAGTAGGGGTTAAACAGACTAACACTCCAGCCGGTTCGGTTAAGATTCCCGGTTCGATTTGCCAACCACAATTATCCCACTTTTCTTGCCATGCTGGGTTAGCCCAGCCTTCAAACCATTGTATTAGCTCGGAAATCTTCATGGTACTACTCAGTCATCCCTTGGTACTGCCATTCGTAGGCGATCGCTTCTGCAAGGACATCCGGGTATTTAGAGCATCGGTTTCATCTTGACAACACCAGCCGGGGTGGTTTACAAAATCTGTAGGAATTAGCAGCCAATCTGTGCCAGAAACCCGATGTTTTGTCCCCTTACTCAAATCCTCTATCGAAGTCCTAGGTTTCAGTTTAACAAAGCTGCTCCCACTTAGGTGCGATCACTTGTCTCAGTTGCCAATTTCCGCCAGGGGTGCTCTCCTCAACCCGTAATGAAGTCAGCGGCGATCGGATCGGATGTGGGCGATCGCAGGCAAAAGGTCGGCTTTCCCGCTTACCCAGGTAGCGCGATAGTGATTTAAGAAACAATTTTACTCGGGTTGATTCGATTAGTTCGGCCTCTGCTGTCTTGCCGACCCTCTTTAAAGATTGCGCTTAAAACTTACCCCTTGTAAATATTCCTCTAGGGAGAGTTAATTTCTGGATTTTCATCTTATAAATAAAAAGATATTTCGAGTTTATAAGATTAAAAATATTTCTCAAGTATTCTCTAGGTTAATCCTGAAAAATTAGAGTTAATATTTAAGAAAAATAGTTATTCATTTTTGCTTTAAACTTTAGGGAAAAGGCAAAAATTAAAAAATATGTTATAAACTGAGAAATACAAAATCACCTCTTACAAATCCAATTACCAGGAGTTCGTTTATGGCAAACCTTTGGCCGTTCATTGAAACGAATGGGGGAGACATCACCACGCTGTTGATGGGGACTCCCTTGGCTCAAGTTTTAAGCGGCCCCATTAAAGACCCCGTTGCTATTTTTTTGATTATTATGGCAATGATGCTCATCGCGCCTTTGGTGTTTGAGCGGTTAAAACTCCCGGGAATTGTGGGTTTAATTCTAGCTGGAATCGTCATCGGACCCCACGGGTTGGGATTATTAGCCCGGGATGAAACCATTGTGCTATTAGGCACCGTGGGGTTACTATTTTTAATGTTTATGGCGGGGTTAGAAACCAGTTTAGATGACCTCAAACTCAATGCCGATAAAGCCATTATCTTTGGGTTGGCAACCTTTGCCATTCCGATGGTATTGGGAACTGGGGCGATGTTGTTGCTAGGAGATAGTTTGTTAGCCTCAATCCTAGTTGCCTCTTGTTTTGCCTCTCATACCCTGTTGGCATTGCCAGTTTTGACCCGCTTGGGGATCATGCGCGCACAATCTGTAACTGCCACTTTGGGCGGAACCTTAATCACGAATGTCCTGGCGTTGTTAGTGTTAGCTGTTGTAGTCAAAGCGCACGGGGGGGCATTAACCCTACAATTTTGGCTTTTTCTCATTCCGGCGTTAGCGATTTATACCCTGGCTACCTTGTGGGGAGTTCCCAAACTTGGGCGATGGTTTTTCAGAAAGTTTGGGCATGATGAAGGGGCAGAATTTACTTTTGTTGTTGCCACCTTACTGGTGGTTTCTTATGTCGCTCAATTAATTGAAATCGAAGCAATTATTGGAGCGTTTTTAGCGGGAGTTGCAATTACTCAATTGATTCCTGCTTTGAGTCCTTTAATGAATCGGATTCAGTTTATTGGAAATACACTCTTTGTCCCCTTCTTTCTGCTTTCCGTGGGGATGTTAATTGACCCGATGATTTTGATTAGTGAACCGCGATCGCTCGTGGTGGCGGGGGTGATGATTGGGGCTGAGTTTTTGGCTAAATATCTAGCCGCTTGGGGTTCCGGGAAGTTTTTTGGCTGGACCTTTCCCAATACGATGGTCATGTTTGGGTTGTCTGTCGCCCAAGCGGCTTCTACTTTAGCCGCAATTACCGTTGCTTATGAGATAAAACTGGTGGATGAGGTCACCGTTAATGGCATTATTGCGATGATTCTCGTCAGTTGTATTGCCTCTCCCTGGATTACTGCCAAGTGGGGAAAAGGGGTGAAACCCGAGGAGAAAACAACAACCCTGGAAAGTGCCGGGTTAACCGATCGCGTTTTGGTTCCTGTTGCTAACCCCAGCACAGAAGATAACCTGTTGACTTTAGCAATTTTGCTGGCAAAAAATTCTAAAGGAACCTTGCTCCCCTTGCACGTTCTTTCGGATAAAAATAGTAAGATTTCTCCAGAGCAAAGAATACAACAAACCCAGTTATTAGCCGCAGCAGAAACCATTGCTCATGCTGCAACTGTAGCTGTGGAACCCATTGGTCGAATTGATGCAGAAATCTCCGGGGGAATTGTGCGCAGTGCCTCGGAACGGAATGCCACCTTAATTATTTGTGGGTGGAAAGGATATTCCACTTATCGGGAAAATTTCTTTGGGGACGTGATTGATCGCATTGTGCGGCGATCGCCAGTTCCGGTTCTGATTACCCGATTTCCCCAACCTATCGAAAATACCGCCCGCATCTTTGTCGCCGCCACGGACGTGGAAACCACCTCTTGGGAATTTAAACAAGCCCTAGAAATTGCTAATACGATCGCCACTGAACTGAAGGCTAACTTACAGTTATTATTGATTGTCACTGGGGGTTCTAAAGATGTTGACTTTGACCTCGAAGCGTTTGGATTAAGTGAAACCACTCCAGTGCAACGCCTGCGGGGAAACTTTGTTAGAAAAGTATCCAGAATGCTCAAAACCGATGATTTATTAGTCTTAACCTCTGGTTCTCATCAACATCAAGCTTTTGGGTCATCGGGACGATTAGTAGAACCCGAAGCGATCGTGCGTTCACACCCAGATGTAGCAACTATTGTGGCTCATTTCCCGCCCCGGATTTAACCCTAATCCGCTTGATACTTCTTAGAGACGCTTCAAAAGCCCCCCCTTAGTAAGGGCCTTAGTAAGGGGGGATTGAGCGCCGCATCACAACAAACGGACTTGTATTCATCACTCTGTCTGATTTTATATAGATTCGGTGACTCTTTCACCCTGGCGATCGCCCGCCTCAAGTTCATATTTAGAAGGTTTATTCTTCCATTTGTCCATAATATCTTTAAAATATAACTCTTGAATCCAAATCTGAGCCACCACGGTCAGGGGAAGCGCTAATAATAATCCCAACACTCCAAAAACACTGGCAAAGAAAATTTGGGCTACTAGGGTGACTGCGGGTAACAGAGAGACCTGTTTTGCCATCACCGTAGGCGTTAGCCAATAACTTTCAATCTGTTGAATGAGGATATACCAAATTAACACCGCTAAAGCTTTCCAAGGTGCATCTAATAAGGCAATCATCAAAGGAAATACCGCGCTCATGGTTGGGCCAATATTGGGAATAAAATTAAAAAGCCCTGCCATCAAGGCGTGAACTAAAACCAGATCTACTTGAAGTATCCAGAGTCCGGCTCCACTTAAACTTCCAATAAAAATACAGTTAATCGCAATTCCGGCAAACCAGTTTCCTAACCCAATTTCACATTCATCTAAAATTTCCTGGGCGCGGCGGCGATAAAAAGAGGGAAAGAGCCGGACAAAAGCTTGACGATATTCCAACGGATTGGCTAACAGCATTAAGGTCAGCACAATCACAAATAAAAGTTGCAGGGCAATTCTAAACGAGTTAGAGAAGAAATCAACAAAATTGGTGACCGATCGCAGGACAAAGGGCTGCAACTGCACAATCAACTCAGCCAAACTCGGCGGTTGCGGTAACCAAATCGGTAACTGAGTTTCTATTGAACGCAACCAAACCCGCAAGGCTACAAACACTTGCGGTAATAGCTCAATCATCCTTTGCGACTGTTCAATAAACCGGGGAACCACCAGCCAAATAAACAGCACATAGAACAAAACTGTCAAACACAGCGTGATGAAAATAGCAACGGTGCGGTTGAGATGTAACCGCGTTTGGAACTGCTTGGCAATACTATTGAGCGCAGTAGCAAAAACAACTGCAACAAATAACAGTAACAACAATTGCCGAATTTCCCACAAAATATAAAGGGAAATCAGAATGGCAACAAACCCCAGCCATTGACCAAATTTCACAGGTGTTGTTCTTTAAGATAATAGACTTTCCTCTAGGAATATAGCTCATGACTTCGACAGATTGGGCAGAGGGGCAGTGATTTTGAACTGAGGCAACTGCCCCCCGCACTAAAAAATCCCCGGACCCGCCCGCTTTTTTGATATTCTGAACCTTTGGACTAGCAATTATTCAAACCATGCCCGCGCCCAGCACCTCTACCCTCACAGCATTTCCTCTGACAGCAGTTGTCGGTCAGGAGGCGATTAAACTCGCCCTACTGTTAACCGCAGTAGACCCCGGATTGGGAGGACTGGCGATCGCCGGTCGTCGGGGAACCGCCAAATCCGTGATGGCGCGTGCCATTCACGCCCTCTTACCCCCGATTGAAGTGGTCAAAGACTCGATCGCCAACTGCAATCCCACCAATCCCGATGAATGGGACGACCTCACCCGAGAAGCTTACCCCCACTCCGGGACCAACGGCACCACTCCCGATGAGGTGCCCACTCAAATCATTCCCGCCCCCTTTGTGCAAATCCCTCTCGGGGTCACAGAAGACCGCCTCTTAGGGTCCGTGGATGTGGAACAGTCGGTCAAGCAAGGGGACACCGTATTTCAACCGGGTTTACTCGCCCAAGCGCATCGGGGGGTACTCTATATCGATGAAATCAACCTCCTCGATGACCAAATTGCCAACCTGCTGTTAAGTGTCCTCACCGATGGACGCAACCAAATTGAACGGGAAGGAATTAGCTTCCAACATCCCTGCAAACCCTTGTTTATCGCCACCTATAACCCCGAGGAAGGGTCCCTGCGTGAACATCTCCTCGATCGCATTGCCATTACCCTCTCAGCAGATGGGGTCCTCGGCCTCGATCAGCGCGTGGAAGCAGTGGAACAAGCTTTATCGTACTCCGCTTCTCCCCAGGCGTTCTTAACTCAATACACCGAAGACATTGACAACCTCAAAACCCAAATTCTCCTCGCCCGAGAATGGTTAAAGGATGTAGAAATTAACTCGGACCAAATCGCCTATCTCGTCAATGAAGCCCTGCGAGGCGGGGTCCAGGGACATCGTGCCGAATTATTTGCCCTGCGCGTCGCCAAGGCATCGGCGGCCCTGGATGGGCGAACCGCAGTCAATGCCGAGGACCTGCGTCGGGCGGTAGAATTGGTAATTGTTCCCCGTTCTACCATTGTCCAAACCCCACCAGACGAGCAACAACCGCCGCCACCGCCACCGCCGCCACCGCCGCAAGACAACTCGGATCAGCAACAAGACGAACCGGACGAGGAAGAACCGGAAGAAGAAGACGAACAGGAACAACCGGAACAGGAACAAAGTATTCCTGAAGAGTTTTTGTTCGATCCGGAAGGGGTGATCATGGACCCGAGTGTGCTGTATTTCGCACAAATGGCGAAACGGCAAGGGAAGTCAGGCAGCCGCAGCATTATTTTTTCTGACGATCGCGGACGGTATATTAAGCCGATGTTACCCAAGGGTAAAGTGCAACGGGTGGCGGTGGATGCTACGTTACGCGCTGCGGCCCCCTATCAAAAAGCCCGTCGGGAACGGCAACCAGACCGGAAGGTGATTGTAGAACAAGGAGATTTGCGATCAAAGCGCTTGGCGAGAAAAGCTGGGTCTTTAATTATCTTTGTGGTGGATGCCTCGGGCTCGATGGCACTGAACCGGATGCAATCGGCGAAAGGGGCTGTCTTACAACTGCTGACGGAAGCCTATCAAAACCGCGACCAAATTGCCTTGATTCCGTTCCGGGGAGAACAGGCGGATGTATTGTTACCTCCGACGCGATCGATTACCTCGGCCCGCAGACGGTTGGAACGCTTGCCCTGTGGCGGGGGGTCGCCCTTAGCACATGGGTTAAGTACCGCAGTGCGGGTGGGGTTAAATGCTCAACAATCCGGGGATATCGGTCAGGTGGCGATCGTTGCCATTACTGATGGACGGGGGAATGTTCCCTTGTCACGGTCCTTGGGTGAACCGCAAATTGAAGGTGAGAAACCGGATATTAAGGCCGAATTGCTGGATATTGCGGGTAAAATTCGCGGAGTGGGAATGCAGTTGTTGATGATTGATACAGAGAATAAGTTCGTTTCCACCGGATTTGCGAAAGAGTTAGCAAAAGCGGCAGGGGGTCGATATTATAGTTTACCCAAAGCCACAGACCGGGCGATCGCCGATATGGCGAGAGGCGCTTTAGCCGAAATGAAATCTCGTTAGCATTGGACCTGGAACAGGGGAGAATTAGGAGATTAATTCTTCCTTCTCCCTATCCCCGTTTCGGTTTTATTCTCGCTACTGCATATAAGTCATGACTGCACCAAAGTCTTTGCCTCCGGGCTGTATCCTCCGCCCTGCTATTCCTCAAGATTTAGGGACAATTCGCAAGTTAGTCTTTCAGGCCAAATTAGACCCAACCCAGTTGCGTTACGAAAATTTTTCAGTGATTGAGTTTCAGGATAAAGTCATCGCTTGTGGACAATTACGACAATTTTCCGGCTGTCAAGAGTTGGGGAGTTTAGTGGTTGAGAAGTCTTGGCGCGATCGCGGCCTGGGGTCTTATTTAGTTCAGCATTTAGTCGAAGAAGCGACAGCCCCGGTTTATGTAGAATGTATGGGCTGGTTAGTCGAGTTCTATGAACACTTGGGATTTATTAAAATTGCTTGGAAAGATTTACCCAAACCTTTAAAAATCAAGTTTTTCTTAGGGCAACTTGGCTCAAAAGTCTTGCCGTTAGGGGTAACCATTTTACAGGCAACTTCCATCACATTTACTAATTCCTAGATTCTATAAATTTGGTCTGGTCAAGGTTTTTGTATCAAGAGAGTTCCAAGAAAGAGTCTCTCTAAATATTTGTACTCACTCCTTTAGAGGTAGTCCTTGCGGACTACATTAAGTCCGGCCCCTAAAAGTAAAAAAATTAAATTACCTACCCCCTTGACATTTTGTAAAATTTTTCGTAAGAATGAAATGCAAGAGTAAGTCAGCCTAATTTTGGATCCGCAACTTGTCTGCGATCGTCCTAAAGCGGGGGAACCATATATCGGGGCGAATCTTTCGTTGAAAACGAGAAAGAAGAGCATCTCTCAGCTCTAGCCCGTCAGCTAACCTCGTAGGCATTGAGAGGAGACTGAAGTACAGGATATTTATAACCTGAATGCTTTAGTGTCCTAGGCCAAGCATCGCTACGACTTACTCCCTTTGGTCCTAGACTCTGAGGGTTAAATTAAATGAGTAGACGTATCGCTACCCGCAAGGGCAGCACTTTTTCATACGCACCGCGTCGCCTACTCCAATTCGACGCTGTGATCCTGCCGATGATCGGCTTTGCGGTGATTATTGCCTTATGGTGGGCGATCGCCACCTTTTTTACCACCCTGATGCCAACTCCTTGGGAGGCATTGGTGGCAAACCTGGACTACATTCTTAATCCCTTTTATCGCCGGGGACCCGGAGACTTAGGCATTGGCTGGCTACTCTTAGCCAGCTTGCGCCGGGTCCTGTTGGGTTTCGGCTTGGGTACTTTAGTTGCCATTCCCGTTGGCTTCTGGATTGGGCTCTCTCCTCGGGCAATGACCGCCATTAACCCGATCATCCAGATTTTTAAACCCGTCTCCCCTGTTGCTTGGTTACCCATCGCCTTAGCCATCTTCAACCTGGCCGATCCTTCGGCGATTTTCGTCATTTTCATCACTTCCCTATGGCCCACCTTAATTAACACCGCCTTGGGAGTTGCCAGCGTACCCAAGGACTATCTTCAAGTCGCTGAAGTGCTGGAGATGTCCCCCTGGCGGCGAATGACTAAAATTTTGTGGCCCGCGAGTCTCCCTTATATTTTTACCGGATTGCGAATCAGTTTAGGGATTGCGTGGCTGGTCATTGTGGCAGTTGAAATGCTCACCGGCGGCATTGGCATCGGCTTTTTCGTCTGGGATGAATGGAACCGTCTGAACCTGAGTTCGGTGTTTCTTGCAGTCCTCGTCATTGGCTTAACAGGGCTGATTCTGGACTACCTACTCGCACGACTACAGCAATGGGCCACCCATCGACCAGCGGTGCAGGTTTAACCCGTCGAGTATTCTCTTTTGGTCACCGAACTGACCTGTCATATATTCCCTCTGGGGGCAACTTTCTCGCTGTGGAGAGTTGGCCTATACCCGGATTTGTTAAGGCAGCTTACTGAACTTTAGACCTTCCGGAAAACTATGAGTTATATAAGTCGGCGATCGCTACTCAAGGGAGTCGCTGGATTTTCTGCGGGATTAGCCCTTTCTGCTTGTAGTCAAGCCGTATCGGGCCGATCAACCGGCAACTCCCGAACCAATGCGGCATCTCAACCCTTTGAAATTGACCAAGTAATCGATCCCAGCACTTTAGAACAGCCCAATCTTCGGGTAGGCTATGTACCCGTCAATGATTGCGCCCCTTTTGCCGTAGCCGCCCAAAAAGGCTTTTTTTATAAGTACGGACTTAATGTTACCCTCAACCGTGAAGCCAGTTGGGGGACATCCCGAGACGGTCTCATCTTTGGCCGTTTGGATGCCGCCCCCGTAGTATCCGGTTGTATTACCAATGCTCGCTTAGGGGCAGAGGGAGCACGTCATGCACCCATGTGTGGTGCGATGACCATTCACCGCCACGGCAATGCGATGACCATGAATCGCCGGATGTGGGATAGCGGACTACGACCCCTAAACGAGTACAACGGAGACCTCGATCGCTTTGCCCGGGACTTTCGCACTTACTTTGACAGATTACCCTCAGAGAAGCGAATCTGGGCGGTGGTCCTGAGTTCAGCTATCTATGAATACTTTATTCGCTATATGGCCGCAGCAGCAGGGATCGACCCGATCGCCTCCTTTCGGATCATGATCATTCCACCCCCGCAGATGGTCTCTAATGTGCGAATCGGGGCGATGCAAGCCTATATGGTTGCTGAACCTTGGAACACCCGAGCGATTACAGGGAATGAAGGAGTGGGTTTTACCTTTGCTCAGGGTAAGGAAGTGTGGCGCGGCCATCCCGACCGGATTTTAGCCGTGATGGAGTCTTTTATCGATGAAAATCCTCGCACTTATCGGTCTTTGGTCAAAGCCATGATTGAAGCTTGTCAGTATTGCGGTGATCCTCGTAATCGTCAAGAAGTGTCCGAAATTATTTCCGCCCGCGCCTTTACTGGCGCACCAGCAAAGTTCACTCGTCCGGGTATTGTTGGCGATTACAACTATGGAGGATTTGATGGTCAAGAACGCATCGTTTCTAATCTTGACACCACCATTTTTGATACACTGCCCGATGATTTACCTCACCCCCCAGGGGATCATTCTACCTTTTTATGGCAATCTCAGGCCCTCTGGCTGATGACCCAGGCGGCCCGATGGGGACAGGTTGAAGCGTTTCCAACCGATGCCGATGCCTTGGCTCGTCGCACTTGGCGCACGGACCTCTACCGTGAGATTGCCACCGAGATGGGGATTCCTTGTCCTACGGAGGATTATAAAGTAGAACCCGGGGAGTTGTTTATCGATCGCAAACCCTTCGACCCCAGCAACCCCGTGGGCTATTTAAACAGTTTTGAAATTAGGGCTAAGGCTCCCATTAAGTTTTTTCTCTCTTAGTTAGATCAACATTCTGTTTCTCATAAGGTGCTGTTTTATTCAAATCCATTTAGCGAGGTTAATCGTGGTTAAACCCAGTAACTATTCCTTTAATACTGAAACTCGTTCAACCGAGGATTTTTTAGTCATTCGTGATTTAGTCAAAGCCTACCCCACCGCAAATGGTGGTCAGTCTGTTATTTTAGAAGGCATCGATTTAACCGTACAGAGTGATGAGTATATTTCGATTATTGGTCACTCCGGCTGTGGTAAATCTACGTTACTGAAAAT
>CBFGOM010000162.1:0-15330 GCA_965650385.1 uncultured Oscillatoriaceae bacterium | reverse complement strand
ATCCGGGGGATTTAGGGGGATGGGTTGGAGTTTATATGCTCAACAATCGCTGGAGTTGTAGTTCACTAGCTTGATAAATCCTCACCGAGCGGATTGGGAGGCGTTCAAGTTTTTTCCTAATCCTACAACTCGGATAAAAAGCTGTAATTTTAGATACAAAACTTAGAAGATTTTGAGAACGGAGGAAGGACGGGCTTCCCCCTGGCTCCTGTAAACCCCAGTTGATAGGTATGGTAAAGCCTCTTTTGGTATTTTGAAATCTACCCAAATATATATCTCAGTATATTCCACAGGTTGTTGCGACAAGTCGGAATACCTTTGTTAGTCAAAAGTCTTTTAGAGTCGAGGCGACGGGTTTCTCTGCCACTCGTCTAGGTTCCCGGTACTTTCACGCTGATACCATTGGACGCTGTGTCTTGGGATCTATCTGTAGAGTTAGCTTAACTCAGCAGGTGAGTCTTTGAAACCTATCAAATTGTAGATTTGTTAAGATATCTGTATTTTTACGGAGTCTAGCACAAGCAAGGAGGAGGAAAGATGGGGGCAAGGGTAAGTCGAGATTTTTTTTGACCCAGACTCTGCGCCTTGAGATACCGCCAGTTCCTTCTTCTGTGTTTCAGGGAGGGCGGGAAGGCGATCGCACCCCAAACGATCCCCCAACTATCCCAACGTTGTAAACGAGTAAGATGGGAGCGACTAGCGAGAAGGACTCCCTCTAGGAGTTCATAAAATTTAACAATCAGTCCTTGGGGATTAGGGAGAATTTTGGAAAGGGAGTGGATATTGATGCCGATCGCACCAGGGGATCGAGAAACCCCAAAGCGGAACTGCGATCGCAGGCGATCGCCCGGAGGATTCCCACCTGAATTCCCTCAAACAACTCCAAGATTTTACCCCCGTGACCCCCAGCATTGCCTCGATCCCCACCGCCAATTCCAGGCAAGGAGTGCGGTAGTCTATATTGAAGTACCGTATTCGGCATCAGCCACTCTATCTCAAGATTATGACCTCTACTGTTTCCGGTCCTCCCCTCACGGTTCATATTGGATCGAGAAAAAGCCAATTGGCTTTAGTGCAAACCCATTGGGTGCAAGAACAACTCCAAAAACATTTTCCCGATCGCCGGTTTGAAGTTCATACCATGAGCACTCAAGGGGACATCATCCTCGATGTGGCCCTTGCCAAAATTGGAGATAAAGGACTGTTCACCAAAGAATTAGAAGTCGGAATGCTCCAGCGAGAAACCGATCTCGCCGTCCATTCCCTCAAGGACCTTCCCACCAATCTACCGGAAGGACTCATCCTCGGATGCATCACGGAACGGGAAAATCCCGCTGATGCCCTGGTGGTTCATGAGAAACACAAAGATAAACAACTGGAAACTCTCCCCCCAGGGGCCGTGATTGGCACCTCTTCCCTGAGACGTCTAGCCCAATTGCGCCATCACTATCCCCATTTGGAATTTAAAGACATTCGGGGAAACCTGAACACCAGATTAGCCAAACTGGATGAAGGACAGTATGACGCCATTATCCTTGCTGTAGCAGGGTTACACCGACTGGGAATGAGCGATCGCATTCATCAAGTCATTCCCGCTGAAATCTCCCTTCATGCCGTCGGACAAGGTGCCCTTGGCATCGAATGTCGCGCCAATGACCCGGAAATTCTGGACCTGATCAAAGTCCTGGAACATCAGGAAACCGCGCAACGCTGTCATGCAGAACGGGCTTTTTTACGCAGACTGGAAGGCGGTTGTCAAGTCCCGATCGGGGTCAATACCGAGATTCAAGACAACATCCTTACCTTAACCGGCATGGTTGCCAGTCTCGATGGCAAGCGACTCCTGAAAGAGAAAGTAAGCGGTCCTGCCACCGACGCGGAACAACTCGGCATCCAACTCGCCGAAACCTTGCGTCAAATGGGTGCCCAGGAAATCCTCGATGAAATCTTTGCTCAAATTCAGCGCAGTTAATCCAGGTAAGGGAGAAATTTTACCGGGAGAGTACGGGTCAGTACCTTGACCGAGTGAATTTTAGTAGAGACGCTGCTATTGAATGCGTCTCTACTTCACCCTTGCGATCGGAGTACCCAAGACTTCACATGACTCATACCAATAACCCGTTTGCTACTGCGCTACAGTTTACCCTCAAATGGGAAGGCGGGGCCGGACACCCGCAGGACCTTGCGGGTGCAGTCAATCGTGGGATTAGCCAAGACACCTACAATACCTATCGTCGCAATCAAGGTTTATCGGTTCAATCCGTGCAGTTGCTGAGTGACTCGGAACTAGAAGAGATTTATTTTCACAGTTACTGGAAACGGTCCAAAGCAGATTTGATGTGTTTGCCCTTGAGTATTGTGCACTTCGATACTGCGGTCAATTTTCATGTTCCTGGCAGTATTGAATTTTTACAAGAAGCGATCGGGGGGTTAAGCATTGATGGCAAATTTGGACCCAATACTCAACGCGCTTTAGAGAAATACAACAATCTGGAAACCGCTAAACGGTATTGTCATAGCCGGATTGCCTATCGTCATCAGCGGGTTAAAGCTGATCCCAGTCAGGAAATATTTTTAGAGGGATGGTTACGCCGCGATCGCGATTTACTTGCTTATATTGAGCAATTATCTCAATCCGCCACCGAGACACCACCGGAGAAATCTCCCATCTTATCCTCCCTCCCACCATTGCCGGAGATAACGCCAGGGGAGGAACCGCCAATCCCGACAACATCGGAGCAAAAATCAGAAGAAGTCTTCAAAAAACTCCAGCAGGCGATCGCCTTGCTGCAAGATGTCGTCGATACCCTCAAAACCAGCCGATAGCCATCATCTCCTAGCTGCCACCCCGGAAGCAGTGACTTCCTTGCCATCGAGTTTTTCATCCAAACATCTCTTCCCTGTCCCAGATTTACGATACCCCTCCCCAGGTATGATGGCGGTACGGATAACTTAAGGGAACTACGCGAGTGAAGTTAAAAATATTATTTGTTGCCGCAGAAGCGGCTCCCATTGCTAAAGTGGGTGGCATGGCAGATGTCGTGGGATCCTTGCCTAAAATTCTCAGAAAGATGGGACATGACGTCCGCATCTTTCTTCCCTACTACGGCTTTCTCCCGGATAAAATGGACATTCCCGAGGACCCCGTATGGTCCGGCTATGCCATGTTCCAGGATTTTTCCGTCTACGAAAGCGTCCTACCGGGAACCGATGTCCCCTTGTATTTATTTGGACATCCCTCGTTCATGCCTCGGCGGATTTATGCTGGGGAAGATGAAGAATGGCGGTTTACCTTATTTTCCAATGGTGCAGCAGAATTTGCCTGGAACTACTGGAAACCCGATTTAATCCATTGCCACGATTGGCATACCGGCATGATTCCCGTCTGGATGCATCAATCCCCAGATATTGCCACCGCCTTTACGATTCATAACTTAGCTTATCAAGGACCTTGGCGCTGGAAGTTAGAACAGATGACCTGGTGTCCTTGGTATATGCAGGGTCATAATACAATGGCCGCAGCAGTGCAATATGCCAATTTGGTGAATACCGTTTCTCCCACCTATGCCGAGCAAATTAAAACTCCGGCTTATGGTGAAACCCTAGAAGGGTTAATGTCTTTTATCAGCAGTAAATTAGTTGGTATTGTCAACGGGATTGATACCGATTCTTATAATCCCGAAACCGATAAGTATCTGGAGCAAAATTTTACCGCTGAGACCATCGAAAAGCGGGCGGCGAATAAGATTGCTCTGCAAGAAGAAGTCGGTCTGGAGGTGAATAAAAAAGCCTTCTTAATTGGGATGGTGACCCGATTGGTAGAGCAAAAGGGTTTGGATTTAACCATTCAAATCCTAGATCGATTTATGGCTTATACGGATTCCCAATTTATTTTGCTGGGGACTGGCGATCGCAACTATGAAACCCAAATGTGGCAGCTTGCGACCCGCTACCCCGGACGCATGGCAACCTATTTACTCTACAATGATTCCCTCTCTCGTCGCATCTATGGCGGAAGTGATGCCTTCCTGATGCCGAGTCGCTTTGAACCCTGTGGAATCAGTCAACTCTTAGCCATGCGCTATGGTTGTGTTCCCATTGTTCGTCGAACCGGGGGTTTAGTCGATACCGTCAGTCACCATGATCCCGTGAATAAACAAGGGACAGGTTACTGTTTCGATCGCTATGAAACCTTAGACCTCTTTACCTGCATGATTCGCGCCTGGGAAGGCTATCGTTATCAGGACTATTGGCAACAACTCCAAATCCGAGGAATGCAGCAGGACTTTAGCTGGAATAAATCGGCGAAAGAGTATGTCAAGATGTATCATTCCATCTATGGCATTACTGAAGAACCTGACGCCCTAGAAGCAGCAGAAACCGCTTAATCTTAAGCGATAATGATTTGATAATAAAGTCATGACCAGAAGCCGGGTTTCTCTTCCTAATTTATGGCGTTTCTTGCCAAACTTTTGGCAAAAACCCGGCTTCTAACGGTTCCCTTACCCATTAAATCCTAGAGCATTTGAGAGATTACCGCCCTAAAATTTGAGCGCGGATGAAATCTTCGGGATTTTCTGCTACCCATCCCTCCTCAGACGTGGCGCGAACTTCAAAATGAAGATGGGGTTCAGTGCTGTCCGGATTGCCGGTGTAACCCACCCGGCCAATTTGTTGAGACTGTCGCACCTGTTCACCCACCGTAACCGCGATTTCACTCAAATGGGCATACCGAGTTTGCTTACCCCCCGCATGATTAATCACGATCAGATTGCCATAGGCACCGCGATCGCCCGCAAAAACGACCACCCCATCATCCCCCGCTAAGACTGGAGTGCCGATCGCCGCCTTGTAATCAATTCCACTATGAAACCTCGGTTCTCCACTGCCTGAATTTAACCGAGTATTGCCAAATCTTAACATCGGTTCCGCTTCTACCGGCAGGGGATAACCAGGAATAGGTTTTGCCGTCGGGTCCACAACAGATGTCACCGTTCCAGACCCTTCGGGATTGGTACTGGACCAGATGACTCCCGGCACAAAAACCACCAGCGGAGGAGACACTAAACAGCCATTATTATCAAAAATTGCGGCTGCGGGTATCTTATAAATGGCTTCTAAGTCGTTCCAACTTTGTCCCGGTTGTACCCGCACCTCTATCCCATCAAAAGGAGCAATCCGAATGGATGTTCCTACCGGCGCTAAACCGCTTTGTAGCGGCGGATTCATTCCCATTAGGGTTTCGGGTTTCAGTTCATATTGGGCGGCGATACTTTCCACCGTTTCACCGTTCGCAATCTGATGACGTTGAATGCGATCAAGTGCCGGAAGTCCCAACATGGCAGGACAATTATTGGTCTGGGGTTCAGGATTAGCGGTGGCACTCCAGGAAGTCAAGGTTAGGGAAAGAAGGGTAGGCCAGAAAATCAGCCAACGGGATAAAGTCATAGCAATTCCAGGGTAATTATTGAGAGTGAACCCTATCTCAAAGTTCAGGCTAATTTTGGAAAATCAAGGTTTTTGGCTCGATTTTAACATGATTTTTTAGGGCCTGCACTCCCGCCGTCGGTTCCCGTTCCCCCACTCCCGTTGTTGATAATCCATCAACACCGTTATGTTTTGACCCTTGGAAAAGGTTAGAAAGTCGGTTGTTTCAAGCTACCCAAATACTAACAATCCCGTCCGAGTGACTCAGACGGGATTGTGTCTTAATTTATAGATTATTAAAAAGGCCAAGGGCCTGTCTTATAAACACCTGAAACGGTGCGGTTTGTTATGGTTCTACTGTATCTAAATCCGGGGGTGAAGATTATCTCCCTTTGGATAGAACTGCTTGAACCAGGAGAGAGAGACTTGTTGGAGGGGGTCCCCCGATTTTTGCTAATCAAGGACTGGATTTAGCCTAAAATCCCGCCAATCATACCCGCGAGTAAGACAAATCCGATCCACACATTTTGACCAAAAATCTGGCCGTAAGTGGTTCTGGGGATGTCTTCCTGGCGCAGTTGCAGATATTCCCAACTCCACAGCAGAACGGCGATCGCCACGGCAATCCAGAAGGGTAAGGTCAGATTTAAGCGGATCCCTTCCCAAATCAATAATCCCGCCGTTGCCAAAAAGAACAAAGCAACCGCTTCAGCGGCCCGATCGCCAAAAAATAAGGCACTAGAGTTGACCCCCAACCGGCGATCATCCTCGCGATCGCTCATGGCATACACGGTATCAAAGCCCAAGGTCCATAACACCGTAGCCCCCCATAAAATCCAAGTGGCGGTCTCTAAGTGAGATGCCGCTGCACTCCAGCTAATCAGTACCGCAAATCCCCAGGCGATGGACAAAACCAACTGGGGAACGGGAAACACTCGTTTCGCCAGCGGATAGCCAATAATCACCGGAACTGCCGCCACAGACAAGCCAAAACTCAGGGGATTGAGATACAGTGCCAGAATCCCTGCACAGGCAAACGCCACGATCGCAACCACAATCCCAATTTTGATGGACAGTTCCCGGGATGCCAACGGGCGATCGCGCGTGCGTTCCACTTGCGGATCAATATCCCGATCCCACAGATCATTGACCACGCAACCAGCAGCACTGGTTGCCAAAGACCCTAAAATAATCACCCCAACAAGAAGTACCGGGGGCGTTCCTTCCGCCGCTAAAAATACGGCCCACAGCGCCGGAATCATTAAAATCAGGCGTCCGGCTGGTTTATTCCACCGTAACAGCCGAATTACGGCTTGCCAAGTCGGTTCGCTCGGGTTGGGTTGTGACGTCAACATTACATTTACTTAAATTAATTCGCGACAGGTTTCATTAATACGATATCGTTATCTTGGGTGCAACAGTGGAATCGATCCCTAACCCTGGGATATGGGGTGGATGCAAAGAAAGCATCCCGAGCAAAAATTTGTCAATGCTTTAATCAGCAACCTCCGGGTGAGTTAAGCCAATCCAACACAAAGAATGCAACAGTTGCCTCTTTGACCGGAGATATTCCTTAATTCCGGTTCGATTCCGGCTTGCACCCCAGCCTTAGTCATGCATCGCCGCCTTAAGTTCCTGGAGGGAAAAACAATGACCTTGAGCCAATCCGTTCCCCTTGTGAGGATTCCGGATCCCGATGTCGGGAAACACCCTATTCTCGCTGCGATCGATATGGGAACGAACTCCCTGCATATGGTGGTTGTCAAAATTGACCCAACCTTACCCGCTTTTACGATCATGACCCGGGAAAAAGAAACCGTGCGTCTGGGCGATCGCGACCTCAAAACCGGCAACCTCAAACCGGAAGTCATGGCACGCACCCTCTCAGCGCTGCGACGCTTCCAAAAACGCGCCGAGAGTCTCAATGCAGAACAAGTGGTTGCGGTTGCCACCTCCGCCATGCGTGAAGCCCCCAATGGACGGGACTTTCTCAAAGAAATCGAAACCGAACTCGGACTCCGGGTCAGTTTAATTTCAGGACCGGAAGAGGCGCGACGCATCTACCTCGGTGTTCTCTCGGGAATGGACTTGAACGAAGAACCCCATATCATTATTGATATTGGGGGCGGTTCTACGGAACTCATTTTAGGGGATGGTCATGAACCCCGGTCCCTGAGTAGTACGAAAATTGGGGCGGTGCGTCTGACGAGCGAATTTATTACCACGGACCCGATTAGTAACAGCGAGTTTGACTTTTTACAAGCTTACATTCGCGGGATGTTAGAGCGTCCCGTCGAGGAGTTACAGGCGCAATTGTACTTGGATGAACTGCCTCGGTTGGTGGGGACCTCGGGAACCATTGAAACCCTTGCCGTGGCGATCGCCCGGGAAAAACAAGGACTCGAACCCTCTCCCCTCACCGGCTATCAATTCAAATTAAAAGACTTATCCGATTTTGTCCAACGCTTGCGGAAACTCTCCTACCATCAGCGGTTAGCCATTCCGGGGATGTCGGACAAGCGCGCCGAAATTATCCTCCCGGGGGCTTTAATTTTGCTTGAAGCGATGACCTTGTTGAAGATGGACACCCTCACCGTCTGCGAGCGATCGCTACGAGAAGGGGTCATCGTCGATTGGATGCTCACCCACGGGTTAATTGAGGACCGTCTGCGCTACCAGAGTTCCATTCGGCAACGCAGTACCCTCAAAATTGCCCAAAAATACCACGTTAATCTCGACTCTGCCGAACGAATTGCGGGATTTGTTTTGACCCTCTTTGATCGCACCCAAGGGGTACTCCATGACTGGGGTTTAAATGAACGAGAATTACTCTGGTCAGCGGCAATTTTGCATAACTGCGGCATTCATATCAGTCATTCAGCGCATCACAAACACTCCTATTATCTGATTCGGAATGGGGAGTTGCTGGGATATACCGATACTGAGGTAGAAATCATTGCCAATCTCGCCCGCTATCATCGCCAGAGTGCACCGAAGAAAAAGCATGACAATTATCGAAATTTGACCAGTAAGCAACATCGCAAGATGGTGAGTCAATTAAGTGCATTTTTACGGTTGGCGGTTGCCCTGGACCGCCGCCAAGTTGGGGCGATCGCTCAACTCGGTTGCCGCTATTTCCCCAACACCAAACAACTCCATTTAATCCTTCATCCCAGCGAACCTGATGACCCTTGCGTATTAGAACTCTGGAGTCTTGATCAGAAAAAAGTGGTATTTGAAGAAGAATATGATATTCAAGTCATCCCTAAACTAGAAGCGATTCCCGTTCCCCTCCGCTAACTGTTTTAGTTGCTCATTTTGCTAACCCTTTAATCCGGTGTCTGCAAGCGATGAATCTTTCTTTTTTCCCCCGGTATCTTCACAGCTTAAATCGGTATAAATGGATCGTTCTGGCGCTGCTGACTGCCGGATTGGGCATCGGAGGCGTCATGGCTTTACAGATAGAACCCATTCCCAAATATATCGCTACGGGTTCTTTACGGGGGAATGAACCGACTGATTCTTTATCAGAAACAACTCGGCAAATTATTAATCAAGGGCAGCAATTTTCTCAGCCTGAAGAATTGGTCCGGTTGCTGTTGGCAGATAATGTGATTCAAGCGGTAGCAGATAATGTGAAGCTGTCTCCGGTGGAAGTTCGCGATCGCCTATTATTGAAACTTCCCAGTGCTGAAACTGCCGGATCTCTCCGGGTGATGTATCGAGATAATGACTCCCAACGGGCCCTCCAAACTGCATCAGGACTGATGGAAGCAATGGTCCAACAGAGTCAACTCATTAATACAGCGCGTCTCAATAGCGTGGTGGAACAGCTCAATCTCCGCCTCTCCCAAGCGCGTCAAGAACTCCAGTCCGCCCAACAAAATTTGGATGAGTATTATGGAGTGGATGAGGCCGAGCGATCGCAGCTTCAACAAGAAGTAACCCTCAAACAAGAAAGACTGACTCAAATCCAAACCGCCGTGACGGAAGCAACCCAGGCAAAAGGAGAAATGATCAGCAGTTTGAGGATTGCCGAATCCCCCCAAGTTGCTGAAACCAACGCTAATCAACCGTTTATTCAAACCTTAGCCCTCGGTGCGATCGGCGGATTAGTCCTGAGTGCTCTGGTGATTTTAGTCTTAGCTTTAGTCACGAACCCACTTCATTACAAAGCCTTTCGCCGTCAGTTATTGGCCGCTTATAAAGGACGATGCCCCATTACCGGCTGTGATGTAGAAGCAGCCCTGGAAGTGGTTCATCTTGACCCCAATCAGCTAACCCGTTCTAGTGATATCTGGAATGGCTTAATTTTACGGGCAGATATTCAACGCTTATTCGCCGCCAAACAAATCGCGATCGAACCCGGAACGTTACAAGTCCTACTTTCTCCTGAATTGAGCAAAACCAACTATGGCAAATTAGCGGGACGGCGGCTGACTGTCCCGGAGGAAGAAGCGGATCAACCCAACTTAGATGCTCTCGATGCCCATTATCGCCAATGCCCGTGGATTACAGGTTTTACTCCACCACCGAAAGAAACCGACGATTTAAAATCAGTTTAAATCTAGGGGGAAATTCTCGGTAATTCCACGCATAAAATCCCTACTTTGCAGGTTCTTAATAATTGAGTTGAGTGGAATTCATCTCAACTCTTTTTGTAAAGAAAAAGCCAAAGACTGCCGAAACTTTATCAAAACTTCATACAATTCGGGAACCCTTTTAAAATAAAATGTCACCTGACTCCCTGGGTAGATAAAAAGTTCAAATTTTTTTAAATCCGGTGGTTTAAAGGGGGATTGAATGCAAATAATAACGGGGTGAAATTGTCTGAAAACCTTCTGTATTCCTGTCTTCTGGAGGTGCAGACTAAGCTCATCTCACTCCCCTACAAAAACAATTAATTTTTTCTATCTTTCTTGTCCAGATAGAGCATAAGGAATGCGTATTAGGGAATATCAGTTATCCTAGGCAATTCCTTTATGCGCCTCTCTACTATTCTTGTTCTCTCTACCCTCTTATTTACCAATCTTGCTCCTAGTGCCAAGTCTTACTCGGTAGACCATTTGGCTACCTCCAGTGAGGGCTTCTTTTCTCATGCTTCATTAGGACGCTTCACCTTACCCTCGGAAACCAGCCAGATTAACCCCTGCGAGACGGAAGATAGCAAACCGGGTTGCAGCCGCCGGGACTTCCGCGCTTCTGGAGGAGAACAGTCCCCAACGGATAGCATCCTGCTGGCGCAAAAGCTCATTAATTCTAGCCAAGCTGAACCGAACTGTCCGATGATGAAAACTCATCACCAAGTTGGGCGCGGTAGTGGGCGATGCGAACCCTAAATCACGAACAGACTTTTTCCTCACCGCAAACATTCCTATCCCTTAGCCTTTTCCTGTTGGGTGTAGCAATGTTTGAGTCCTTCTATCAAAAGCCGGTAGTCACGTTGAGTGCTACCGGCTTTTGATTTGGGAGAGTTGGGAGGTGGGGGAAATGGGGGAAATGGGGGAGATTGGGGAGATTGGGGGATTGGGGGTTTATTCGGGTCCCCGGAGGTTTTGATAGCGGTATAAGGCATAGGCATCAAATAAGACTCCGACTACACTACAGGCGAGCCCAATAACAATGGCCCCTTGGAGGGGATGACCACTACCAAAGGTTGCTAAAAATTGTAACAACTGCTTAACCGCAGATTTACCTAGGTTCGTCAGTCCGGGAAGGTGGGCGATCGCCTCGGCAAGGGCTACTCCACTGGCTAAGGTTAGCGTGGGGACGGCAAAACTTAGTAAACTGGTTAATAATAGCGATCGCAGAAAATGAGGAAAACTATTCATAAAATCAAAACGGGATACCGATAAACTGTCGAAATCGCCTGAATCTGAAACGCATTTGATTTATAAGATAGGCCCGATCGCAGTCCTCAAACAGTTCTGTCACAAATATTAAATTTTGATTAAAAAAGTTGTTTAAAATTTGTAAACAACTCCGCCCTTCCCTGTCGTCACCCCCTCAACACTCTTTTGACTCAAACTAAGTCAACCTCCAACTTAAGCCAGTGGTTTCAACGGTTGCTGTCGGCGATCGTCCTCGCCGGACAGGTCATCTTTCACCTCGTCTCTGGAAAAATCCACCGACGTAACACCATCGAACAAATGGCCCTCGTCGGACCGGATTCCCTATTTATCGCCCTCCTCACTGCCAGCTTTGTCGGCATGGTGTTCACGATTCAAGTAGCGCGGGAGTTTCTCAACTTTGGGGCGGGAAGCGCCGTCGGTGGGGTGCTGGCGATCGCCCTGGCCCGGGAACTGGCCCCAGTTTTAACGGCGATCGTTCTCGCCGGACGAGTCGGTTCCGCCTTTGCCGCCGAAATCGGCACTATGCAAGTCACCGAACAAATTGACGCCCTCTACATTCTCAAAACCGACCCCATCGATTACCTCGTCATTCCCCGAGTCCTCGCCTGCTGTCTCATGCTACCCGTGTTGACCCTGCTCTCCTTTGCCACGGGAATGATCGCCGGAATGCTCATCGCCACTAATTTCTATCCCATTTCCCAAACCATCTTTCTCGATTCCGTCCGCAGCTTAGTCGAAACCTGGGATTTAATCGCCGCCTTAATTAAAGCCTTGTGCTTTGGCGGGTTAATTGGCATCATTGGCTGTAGCTGGGGCTTGACCACCACCGGAGGGGCCAAAGGCGTGGGACAATCTACGACAACGGCAGTCGTCACCTCCCTACTCGCGATCTTTACCTTCAACTTCTTTCTCTCCTGGCTGATGTTTCGCGGCGTGGGTAGTGGCGTCTTCTAACCGGATTGAGTGATTGACCCTCTAAAATAGAAGCATTCAATTCTCTATCAGCCTCGATCGCAATATAGGGTACTGTTGTGACCACACCAACTTCCACCTCAAACACCACCTTCACCTCAACCCAAGAACTAGCTCCTAGTTACGTCCTGCCTTGGGCTTTTATCATCGGCAGTATTCCGCTGTTGGCAGTGCAACCTTTGGTGAGTTTACCCATAGCCGCCTTTGGGTTATTTTTAATGGTCCAAGCGGCAACCCTGCGCCTGCAATTTACCCCGAAGGCATTAGATGTTTATCGTTCGGGAAACTTGATTCGATGCTTTCCTTATGCAGAATGGATCAATTGGCGGATTTTCTGGCCGGGAGTTCCAATTTTGTTTTACTTTAAGGAAGTGAAAAGCATCCATTTTCTGCCGGTTTTGTTCGATCCTAAACAACTTCAAGCCTGTTTGGAAGAACGCTGTCCCCAGATTTAAGCGCAGTCGCCATCGTTATGCCACCCCTTCTTTTACCCCCAAAACTCCCCCTTAATCCCCCACTTGGGGCTAGAGGCGCGATCAGGTTGAGAATGGTTCATTGAGAGCACGCATCCCCCCCCTTCCTAACTCCCTGATCGGCTCTGGGTCCCCTCTAAAGTTTAAAATATTTTGCCATGAATGCAGACGAAACCAACAAGCCAGAACCCTTAGAAACTCAGGACCAATCTGACTCCCCAGAGCCGTTTGAGGCTTCTTCCTCCGAAATCGTCTCGGAGGATTCCACTCAGGGGATCAATCTCTCAGAAGACCTCTGGAAAGAACCTGACCTTGCTGTTTCGGATGAAGCAGTCTCGCCGCTACCGGAGTTGACCCTAAAAGAGGTGGAGTCCCCGACAACTGGGGAACCGACAGCGGAACTCCCGGTGGAACCCTCAGAACAACTGGTGGAGGAACTCACCCCTCAAGAACAACCGCCCTCAGAAGAACCAACAGAGGAAGTGGCGATTCCTCCGTTAGCGATTGAGGATGAAGCGGCATCCTTGGGGCGACGAGTGGCCCAATTACAGGAGCAAGAACGGGAACTCAAAGCTTCTATTTTGCAATTGCAAGCGAATCGTACTGAACTGTTGCAAGAACAGACAGAAACCCAAGCGGCGATCGGTCGCCTAGTCCAAGATGCCTTAACGGAACTGGAACAGCGCAAGCACAATTTACAAATTTCCGTAGAACAACTTGAACGCCGCCAAGAACGCATCCGTACGGAAATGCGAACCACTTTTGCCGGGGTGTCCCAAGACCTGGCAATTCGGGTTCAGGGCTTTAAAGACTATCTGGCGGGCAGTTTGCAGGATTTGGTCAATTCGGTGGAGCAACTGGAGTTAACTCCTCCGGAACCGGAACCGGCAAAGATGGCCCCGAAAGCCGGGACAAAAGGTGGCGATCGCCCTGCGGGAGCGACTCCCACGTTTGCCGAACAGCCATTTCAAGACCGCGCGAAACAGATTCGCCGATTGCTCGATAAATATCGCACCATGCCAGACTATTATGGTCCCCCGTGGCAAGTGCGGCGCACCTTTGAACCCGTACACGCCGAACGCCTCTCCAACTGGTTTTTTACCCAAGGTGCAAGAGGCGCAGTCCGGAGTTTGGGGAGTCGGTTACAAAATATTCTGGTAGCGTCGGCAGCGATTTCGGTCTTGAAAAGTCTCTATGGCGATCGCCTCCGTACCCTCGTTCTTGCCAATTCTCCCGAACGTCTGGGTGAATGGCGCAGGGGTTTACAGGACTGTCTCGGCATTTCTCGGATTGATTTTGGTCCCGAAGGCGGCGTAGTTCTATTTGAGTCGCCCGAAGCTCTCTCCCAAAAAGCAGACCGCTTGCTCAAACAGAAGCAAGTTCCGCTGATTTTGATTGATGAAACAGAAAATCAAATCAACCTTTCCCTACTTCAATTTCCCCTCTGGTTAGCATTTGCCGCTGACCCAGAATTGCCCACCCTTTAACCTTTTGGGTCTTTGGTTTTTACCTAAAGACCAAAGACCAAACTTGACTCTAACTAGCTTAAAACTGAGGATAAAAGTTTATGACTTTGTGGCTACTTTTAAATGGGCTGTTGTTACTTGCTGCCTACCTCTTTGGTTCATTCCCTACAGGTTATATTGTGGCTCGACAGTTGAAGGGCGTTGATATTCGGGAAGAAGGGTCGGGGTCCACCGGCGCGACTAATGTCCTGAGAACTGTGGGGAAAGGACCTGCGCTGGTCGTATTTTTGGTGGATATTTTAAAAGGGATGGCGGCGATCGCCTTGATACGTTTCGCTTACGCTTTGCCAGCGGTCCAGGAACTCGCCGCAAATCTCGGACCCGCTACCCGTTGGTTATCCTGGATGGTCATCCTCGCTGGATTAGGGGCGCTACTGGGTCACACCAAATCAGTCTGGATTAATTTCAAAGGTGGAAAGGCGGTTGCCACGAGTCTAGGGGTGCTATTTGCACTCAATTGGCCGATCGCCCTCGCCGGGTTTGGCGTATTTGGAATTGTCCTCGCCTTTACCCGCATTGTCTCCCTCAGTTCGATGTTAGCCGCCCTCGCCCTACCGGGGATCATGTTTGCCCTGCATCAACCCCTGTCCTATCAAATTTTTATGTTAGCCGCTTCGATGTATGTCATCTGGCTACACCGCAGCAATATCAAACGCCTACTTTCGGGTACTGAACCCCGCATCGGCCAAAAGTTACCACAACCCTCGGAAAGTATTCCTTCTTAAGACGTGAGTGCAGTAGCTATACACTTACCCAATTTGTTGATAAAAATGCGGGTAATTAGCAACAAATTCAATCCGTAAAATCCGGTTTCTTGTCTATGCTAATCCTATTCAAAGTTCCTAGCAATGGACAGAGTTTTAGTTAGATCTAAAGTTTAGGGAGCGCTAAAGGACAAGAGACCGGATTTCTAGCAAAAATTTGTGAGGGAGTGCAAAAGATGATGCCAAGAAACCCAGTGTCTAACCGCTAGGGTAATCCTGGATTAGACGCAGATGCGTCGTTGGTTTAGCTTCCCAGTTGGCGCGATCGGGAGCTGGTTTTATCTAGGGTCCTTATTTGGCACCACCGTCACTGATG
>CBFGOM010000161.1:0-15442 GCA_965650385.1 uncultured Oscillatoriaceae bacterium | reverse complement strand
GGGGAAATCCTCCATCGGCAATTTTGGGAGGGAATGCAGATGCAGCAAGGCGATCGCCTCGAAATTGTCACCCTTGTTGGTGGCGGCTAAGGGTCTCAAGGAAGTCCCCGCTACAGGGGAAATTTAGACCCACCCGCCTCGATAATTTCTGAATTCTAACAGCGGAGAAATCCCCAAGGTTCGGCTATCCTCCCCTAAATCCCTTGGGATTTCAAGTCCGGTTGGTAGAGTAAAACGATACATTAGAAGGGAGGCAGAACGTGACATCTGCCTGCCGACTCCCAAAATACCAGAACGGTACTGATAGAGCAGATACCGTCTGAGTCGGAACCCTTTTGATGAGAATCGGACTTCCTAGCTGCCTTATGTATAGAAAACTGCTTTCAGCAATTAAACCCTTTTTCAAACCCCTCCTGGCGATCGCCTTGGTCGTCGTTTTGGTCCTCGGTAGTGCCGATGCCGCCTTTGCCGCTCGTTCTGGGGGACGCATTGGAGGCGGTTCCTTCCGTGCACCCTCTCGTCCCTACTCGTCCCCAACTCGCACCTATCAACCCGGGGGTGGTGGCTATTATCCCGGTGGCGGTGGATTTGGATTTCCCTTCCTGCTGCCGTTCTTCGGCTTTGGCGGCGGTTTTGGGGGATTGTTCGGAATCTTCATTGTGATCGCCCTTGCCAACTTCCTGATGCAATCCTTCCGCCGTGCCGGTAGTGAAGAAACGGCAGAATATACCAACAATCCAACCGTGGCGATCGGGCAAGTCCAAGTCGGACTCTTAGCCGAAGCGCGGGAACTGCAAGACGAACTCGATAAACTCGCCCTGACTGCCAATACTGGCACTGCTGAAGGACGTGCTCAAGTCCTGCAAGAAGTCAGTCTCGCTTTATTGCGCCATCCCGAATACTGGGTGTACGGTGCCACACAATCGGAAAAAACTCGCCTAGCGGTTGCCGAAGCCAAATTTAACCAGCTTGCCCTCGCGGAACGGTCCAAAGTCCAAGAGGAAACCCTTTCCAACGTCAATAACCAGTTACGCGACGGCAATGCAACCAAGTCATTGCCCACGGATGCAAACGGCGAACTCGTCAAAACCGAAACCGAAGCACCCAGCGAGTATATCGTAGTTACCCTAGTAGTTGGTACATTAGGTAATCTGCAACTCCCCACGATTAACGGTTCTGACCAAATGCGGCAAGCCTTAAGTCAAATCGGCGGCATTGGCAGTGAACAATTGTTAGCCTTCGAGGTACTCTGGACGCCGCAAGCCAAAGGAGATACCTTGACCACGGATGATATGTTGACCTACTACCCCAACCTACACTTGGTATAAGTTCACTGTGTTGAGCAGTTGAGTTAAAAGAGGGAGATAGCACTTGCTATCTCCCTCTTTTTGATGTAAAGAAAGGGAACTACAAAGTTCCCGGATTTTCACAGATTTTTTGTGTGTCATCTGTGTAATCTGTGGTTAAACGGGATTCAGCAGTTCGGTTTAGGTTGATTCTTTGATTTCGGGAAGGGTGGGGGTTTCCGGGGTGGATTGGGGGGAAATTTGGTTCAACTGTCCTCCAAATTTACGGAGTTCATAGAGTTTGACTCCGATTTGATATTCATATTGACTGAGCAGGCGTCCATAAATGTATCCGGCTTTGCCATCGAGAAAGCCTAGTTTGATAATGTAGAACCAAATAAATCTTAGGAGGGGTTTGAAGGGGAGGCGCACCCAGACGGTTTTTAGAAAGCGTTTGCGCTGGACGGCATCGCCGAAAAAGTTGGCGCCAATAGTGCCACTGTCGTCTTTGCCACTGAGGAGGTTATAGTACACTCTGGCTTCCCAGTTGGAGTAGCGATTATGGCGTTCTAACCATTGATAAATGTCTCTGAAGTCTTCATGGATCATGTCGGCTTTCAGGTAGGCAGCGGGACGTTCTAGGATGACGTGTTCGTGTACTTCGTTATCGCCGGTGTTGGGAACGTCTTCGGTTTTTAAGTTTTCATATCGGCCTTTTTGATGGCGGAATAAACGAAGATTCCAGTCAGGATATTTGCCGCCGTAGCGAATCCATTTACCGAGGAAAAAGACTTTACGATTGAGATAATATCCATCGCAGTTGGGGTTTTGGATGGCTTGGGCCATTTCTTCCCAAAGTTCTAGGGGGATGCGTTCGTCACAATCGACGATGAGGACCCATTCATTACGAAAGGGGAGGTTTTCTAAGGACCAATTTTTCTTTTTGGGCCAGCCGCCATTAAAGTGGAATTGAACGACTTTTGCACCCCAGTTTTCGGCGATTTCGATGCTCCGATCGCTACTTTGGGAATCAACTAAAAAAACTTCATCGGCGGGTTCGAGACTCGCTAGGCAAGCCGGGAGATTCACTTCTTCATTTTTAGCAGGAATCAAAACAGAAATTGGAATTTTTGAGGGTGTCGAGGCCATGATCATCTGGTTTAACCTAACGCAAGCTTACAGTATGGACAACAGGTTGATTTTGGACAGGGGTTAAGGGGGATTCTCAAAGTTAGGGATAGAGTAGGGGGCTTTTTTCGGGGGTTAAAAGTGGGCGAAAGTTTCGATCGCCCTCGCTACTCCTGAGCCTGTTCTGCCAATCTCGTTCATCCTGGTTCATCCGGGTTCATCCTTGTTGCTCTCCATCCTAGGCACATTCCAACCTCCGATTTGCTCTGTGTGGTTTTAACCGGGTTCGGCCCGATCGCCCTCATGCTTCTCCCCAGCAGATGTGGATCTCGATCGGGTAGAGGGAGAACCGGACCACAGGGAGCGTAAAGCTGCGCTTAAATAACCAATCTGACCGTAAGCGTACACCAAGTTGTCAAAGCTTAAGGCCGGATCTCTAACATATTTTAAAGATTTATAAACGCCGCGCAGCACTTTTTCAGCCCCATTACTCAACTGTCTGATGCCAGCTCGTCCGGTGAGTTCTTCTCGGTAACACTCACTAATTCCCTGCCACCACCCGCGACTCAAAAACCAACTGCGTTTTAATCGTTCTGGGGCCACGTTATGGGCGGCGATCGCCTCGGGTAGATACGCCACTTCCCATCCTTGATTCAGGGCCAGTTCGGTCATGTGGAGTTCTTCGTTGGAGAGCAAGGATTTCCCGACGCGACCAAGGTTCAGATCAAAACCGCCCACGTTTTCCAAAAACGATCGCCGAATGGAGTAATTTAACCCTCTCGGTGTCAATCCCGGTTCCTGAATCAAGGTCATTTGCTCCCCGAGGTCATAAGCGCCTAGGTTTTCTGCTAGACCTGGAGACAGCCAAATCGGGGGTTCCACACCTTCGGGCCAAATTAAGGTGACTTTACCCCCGGCGATCGCTAACTTTTCATTTTGCTGATAGGCATTCCAGAGAGTTCGCAACCACTGAGGAGAGGCGATCGCATCATCATCCAGATAGGCCAAAATTTCACTGCGGGCCTGCTTAAATCCCGTATTGCGGGCAAAGGACAGTCCCAGGGTGGGTTCATAAATGTATTTGAGGCGCGGATCTGACTCCCGTTGAGCAACCACAGCTTGAGTGCGATCGCTCGATCCGTTATCCACCACTATAATTTCAAAATTCGAGAAATCTTGCTGGAGTAAGCTATCAATCGCATCGCCCAAATAGAGGTCTCGATTGTGAGTACAAATAATCGCAGAGATATTGGGCTGTGGCATAAAAGGGTTACTCCGATTGAGTCTAGCTCCTGTAGTGAGTTTTGGGTAGTCCCGGTGGGAATCCAGTCTGCTTCTTAGGCGTTTTAATGACTCCAATGGGTTATCATGCGGCTTTTCGCTAAACACAGCCCCGATGGAGGCAGTCTGGGTCTTAAGATTTTATTTGGATTTGAGGGTTTAAACGGGCGGTATAATTTACGATAAAAATTCGGGATACCCGAGCATTGGGGACTCTTTCATTCCTGGTTTAATGGATTTCAACCTCCTTGACCCTAGGTGAAACGATCTGGAATAGAGTGACACTCCTTGGAGCAGTATAACTTACCGCTTTAGCAAAACAACTGATACAGCAGACTGAGTGAAAGACAACAAGGGTTTGCGCTCAGGTGATGTCTCGGGCAAATCCGGATACGGGACGGAGCTCATAACAGAAATCAGGGATAAAGAGGGTGGTGAAACGAATCATTTTGGTGACGGGACCGGCGCGATCGGGCAAAAGTGAATGGGCGGAACTGTTGGCAGAGCAGTCCGGCAAACCCGTGATTTATCTGGCAACCTCTCGTTTGGATCCGGATGACTCCGAGTGGCAAGGGCGAATTGATCGCCACCGCCAACGGCGATCGGCAAGCTGGAAAACCCAAGAAGTCCCCGTAGCGCTCACCGCAGCGATTTTCCAAGAGACAACTTCCGGGAATCCTTGTTGTCTGTTGGTGGATTCTTTAGGCACTTGGGTGGCAAATCTGTTGGCAGAAGAGGACCCCAGATGGAGGGCCATTGTAGAGGAGTTGATAGAGAGTCTGAAGCATTTGAAGCAAGGAACGGTGATTTTTGTGGGAGAGGAAACCGGATGGGGGGTGGTTCCGGCCTACCCAATGGGGAGAACTTTTCGCGATCGCCTGGGGGATTTGGTGCGCTGTTTAGGCGCGATCGCCGATCCCGTTTATTTGGTGACGGGCGGTCATGCCGTGAATTTGAGTGCGATCGGTTCGGTTCTCCCCCCCACTAAAACCCCAGGGGATTAGAGGGAAAATCTATCAATTCAGGGTGAAAATAAATATCCCCTAACGGAGGATTTCTCCACCTCACTGGGTGGGGTTTTCTAACCCGTCTCAGGGGAGGACAAGCTAATATGGATATAGGCTGATGTTTCCCCGGATTGGGGAGGGAATCGCCGGGAAACTCAGTGAGTGTAGGTCATTTTGATGGGTCACTGGCTTGGATGTTGCGGCTAAATTCTCCGAACTGGTGATGCCTGAATCCGTGAAAAACTCTGGGGAAACTGCTTCTTTGTCCATTGGTTAGATTTAGTAAGAATGTGACGAATTAACCCTATCGGATTGATTCGTCAGTACCGCAAAAAGATTTCAGGAAAATTTATGGCAACCGAAGAACAGGTCAAAAAATATCTTGCCTACTGGTTCCAATTAGGCAAAAAAGTGGTAGTGAATAATGGGACTCAGAAAGTGTTACCCGACCCAATTTACCAAAACAATTCCTATAGTGCAGAATTTGAGAGGTGTTGGGAAATACTGAACGACCCCAAAAATGGCAGTTGCTATGTGGAAGGAACCCATGAAACCATCGCTGAATTACTCACGCCAAAGTGGGAAGTGATGCTCTGTGCACGATGTACCATGCCAATTCCTGCGAAAATTCGGGGAACTCCACCCGAAAATTGTCCTTGTGTGGATTTACCCTTGTGGCCGAATTTGGGAGTTCCCCAACCGCGATCGCCGGTAGACTCTAATCATCGCTTAGAAGGAATTCGCGATCGCCTCCGTAACCAGAAGTACAAGGAAGACAACGGCAGTGCTATCTTCGTTCCGGATCAGAGGTTGATTCCTTTATTGGAAGACCTTCCTCGATGCGAATGTCCAGCTATGACCGAAACCGGAGTAGAATAAAATCCCTTCCCGACTCAGGGCGATCGCACTTCCTCAACTAAGGGCGATCGCCGGAAATCCCCACAGCTTCTAACTCTGTTGGACGATGGCGTTCCACCTCATAAGTCCAGAAATCGTAAGCCATCTCCGTATTCGGAAAAATTGCCCGGGCTTCCTGACGCAAATCCTCCAACTGGATATCATTTCCCGGGGCATACCGGGGGCTGAAATGAGTCATAATCAATTGTTTAACCCCAGCAGCTAAGGCTACTTGCGCCGCCATTGTACTGGTTGAATGCAGGCGATCAATTGCCAACTGAGCATCTTGATGAGAAAAGGTCGCTTCGTGAATCAACACATCCACATCTTGCGCCAGTTGCACCGCCCCCTCACAAAAAATTGTATCCGTACAATAGGCCATTTTCCGCCCCGGTTCCGTGGGTCCACATAACTCCTGACCGGAAATCTGCCGACCATCGCTTAAAGTCACCGTTTCTCCGCGTTTAAGTTGACCATACAGAGGCCCAGAAGGAATCCCCAAGGCTGCGGCTTTTTCCACATTAAACCGTCCCGGACGGTCTTTTTCCTCGATCCGATAGCCAAAAGCCGTGACCCGATGTTCTAGACGTCCGCATTTGACAAGAAATTCATCATCTTCATAGACCACTCCAGGCCGACTCTGATGGACTTTAATCGGATACGAGAAATGAGTTTGGGAGTAGCGGCTACAAGCTTGCAGATAGTCATTTAACCCGGGAGGACCGTAAATATCAATCCGACTGGCATTCCCGGCTAAACCACAACTGGCTAACAGTCCCATTAATCCAAAGATATGGTCTCCGTGGAGATGGGTGATAAAAATGCGACTAATTTGGCTAATTTTAATTTCACTACTGAGAATTTGATGCTGGGTGCCTTCGCCGCAGTCAAACAGCCACACCTCCGATCGCTGAGGCAGACGGACCGCCACACTGGATACGTTCCGTGATCGCGTCGGTACACCGGAACTGGTTCCTAAAAACGTAATCTGCATCTTAAGGCGCTCTTTTGACCGTTAACACAACTCATTTTGGGCAACTTCCACCCTTGGGACTTCTTGCATACTAGGTTCAACGGGGTTCAATCAAAAATCCTTTGCTCCAGGCTGAATACAACGCACTCAATTCTATTCAAGGGAACCGATGAGCAGAGCTTTGAAACGATAACTCGCTATCCTACCATAGTTTTCAAGACTTACCCATTCCCTACCGCTTGCATTCCTGGGAGAAGTGAGCATCAAAATCTTTGATTTTTTAGAGTTTCCCTATCCCTCATCAAGACCGGATAGAGTCTGACCCCACCCCGGATCAAACCCCGGTGGATTAAAAAATTTCAGTCTAAAGAATGAGTACATCTGCCCTCTCTTCTCCCCATATTGCTTGTATGATAGGGGGTTATGACCAAACATGGGGCTGACTTCTGGTATGAAGAATCCCCCTGAACCGGATTAACCCTGATCTGTTGCAATTTATCTTAAAAGAGGATTCCCCGTTTGAGGAGTTTGCCAACCATGAAACTAGCACCCACCCCTAGCCGATTATTATCTCCACTCAAGCCTTTGTGGGAAAGCCGACATCACTGGTGGCTGATTGCTTTGATGTGGCTGATGATGGTGGCCCCGGCTCAAGCCAGTTTATTATTGCGAGTCGCCATTAAACAAGATGTCAGTGAAGTGACCATTGGCAGTTCTACCCCAGCTACAGTCCTGGATAGTGCAGGGCGGTCCCTGGGTCAACTGAATGGCATGGAGGCATCCTTAGCCCGGAGTACAGGATCCGGTGTGGCCCTCGCGGGTTGGCAAGGCAACCAAATCATCATTGAACCGAGTGGGGATGGGTTTGTCTATATAGGCGATCGCTGGTATCGCGGCAATACGGTCCTGGTTCCCACCTCCGGCGGACTCACGGCAATTAACCAGGTGGACCTCGAAGAATATCTCTACAGCGTCTTAGGGGCGGAAATGAGTCCCAGTTGGCCCCAGGAAGCCCTCAAAGCGCAAGCAGTAGCCGCCCGGACTTATGCCCTCTATCAGCGCCAAACACGCGGGACTTCCCTTTATGACCTGGGGAGTGACACCTACTGGCAAGTTTATCAAGGCGTCGAAAAAGAAGCCAATACCACCCATGCTGCGGTGCAAGCGACTGCCGGACAAGTCTTGGTTTACAATGGTCAACCCATTGAAGCCGTTTTCCACTCCTCCTCGGGGGGACATACAGAAAATGTGGAAGATGTCTGGATGGAACCGAGGCCCTATCTACGCGGAGTTCCGGATCATGATGCCGGTTCTCCCGTCTACCAATGGACCGAAACCTTTACCAGCAGTCAACTCAGTAGCCGGATCTCCGGCGTCGGAAATGTCTTGTCTATGCGCCCTCAACGCACTAGCCCCCACGGGCGAATTCAGTCTATGCTAATTGTGGGAGATGCGGGTCAGCGGACCCTCGATGGAGAAGAATTACGGCAGGCCCTCAACCTCAGAAGCGCCCGGTTTACCGTAGTGCCTCAACAGGGTCCATCGGCGAGTAAAAATACGCTATCCAATATTCCCACGGGATTTACCCTTCAGGGTCGGGGATTTGGTCACGGCATCGGATTAAGCCAGTGGGGGGCTTACAATCTGGCTTCTCAGGGTGTAAATTACCAACAAATCGTCCTCCACTATTACCAAAATGCTACTTTGGCAAAAATCCGTGTAGAGTAAGCAGTTGAGGATTGGTTGTGAGTTGAGTGGGCTCGCCTCACTGAGCCGCTCAACTGCAACCGTCTGTTTTCCAGTCTCTATGCAGGAACTCCTACGGTAAGGGAGTGAGGCGAGATTGTTTGTCAACCCATCTATAAACAGGAGGATCACTGTGCCAAAGTGGGAGTACCTTTTCGTTCGATTTGACTACTTTGCCGGTGACCTTTGCGTGCATAGTGCAAATGGACAAGAACTCCGAGACCAACACAAAAAGCAACCGCTTTATGAGTATTCCAATCAGATGGGGGAACAGGGTTGGGAAATGGTCAACTTTAATTTTACCCCGGCCTATGGTTATGGGTTTTTGACCTTTAAACGGCTGAAGCAAGATTAAGGAAAGGAAGAATGAAGGGGGAAAGGGGAAGGTGAAAGAGGGAATGCCTCCGTCATCCTTCATCCTTTTAAGTTCATCCTTCCAAACGCTTGAGCCATTCGGCATCTAATTTGGCCGAGTTTTGGCTTTCTTGCTCGATTAAATCGGTTTCCGTGGTGTAGGCAATATCTCCGCTTCCGATAATGTTTTGGGTAGCAAATTGTTGGGCGTAGGCGAGTTTTTTGCGTAACTCATCCGAGGGTTGATTTAAGGCGATCGCCTGTTGTTGTCGGGTTTCGTTTCGGGCTTCGACTTTGCGGTTCCGTCCTTTTAGCCACAAATACCGAATTAAGGGAACCGACAAAAAGGCAATTCCATACCCAATCAACAGCCAGTAAATTGAGGCAGCAAAGGCTACTAATCCCCCAATCTGGGCAGCGATCGCCCCATCTTGCAATAAATACCCGAGGAAAATTCCTCCCCCAATATTCAGGACCCCCAATCCAGCGGCTAGGTTTAATTGACTGGTAGAAGCTTCGCTAAATTTCCAGGTCAATTCCCGTAAATAGGCTGGAACTGACAGAGTGTTTCGGTCTTGGGCCGTCGTCTGCAATTCAGGAAAATGATAGACAATCTGCCCGTCCGGACTGACTTCAGGACGACCATTAAATCGAGTCAGGACCGGCAACATATACTCTTCATATTCCTTGTCATATCCGGTTCCTAAATCATCCAAATAGGGCGCAATTTGTTCGGCGACAACAGCGCCTTGATGATTCCGAATCGTAGCGGCGATCGCCTGCCAGCGTCGTTCCTCTAAATTAGCATTTGGGTTCCCATCTCCAAATAAAAATGAAAACACCGCCTCTAAAAAATTCATCGAGTTTTCCGATGATGACGCCGCCGCTTTTTGTCTCCTTTCCCGCTGATACCGACCATAGTTGGGATCGAAAAACCAGAAAATATCCGGTCCCCAAAACATCCGGGGATAAAATATCATCCCCCCGCCTCGGGACCGGCCACCCCGATTGCTGTTGCTATCTTTATTCGCCATAGTCAGGAGAATAAAAATGCTGGCAAAAATAATAAAAATCGACAGGATTAAAATAATCCCAAATGAAATCCGGATCAGGTAGAACAGAACCCGCCACACCTTTTCCCACCATTCCTGTAACTGAATGCGGAAATATTTATTCCGCAGAATGGAGCGAAATTGTTTGGGGAACTGATAGACAATATCTCCCGTGTCCGCAACCTGTAAATGTCCTCCAGCTTCAGATGCTAAAGCTAATAATTCTCGCTCGGCGAGATTCACTTGCAGTCCGGCGCTGGTTGCCACGTCACCGACGGTAACGCGATAATTCAGCTTCTCGACTGCCTGCATTACTGTGGGATTTAGAGCCATATCCTGCCCTCATTGAAGTTCCCGATCTTCTTCTAGTATAGGATTTTCCCGCGTGGGGCGGAGCAGCCAAAGGCGATCGCCTGGGGCAATGCTACCCTCAAGTTATCCGAAATCTGATACTCATCCCTTGAACCCTTCAGGGTGCGGGATTTTATAGCGTTTAAATACCGGGTTTAACACTCACTCAGGAGACAGGAACACCATGAAACGGACGATCGCACCCAAACAGGTCACAGCAAGGCTCTTATCCGCTGCTGCTGCCGTATTACTTCCCTTCGCCTTTCCCCGAACTGCCTTCGGGGTTAATCCCGATCATGTCCTTCAGTTATTGCGCACCAATGAATGTATGGGATGCGACTTGATTGGGGCAGACTTGCACGGGGCCAATCTCCCTGGGGCCAATTTACTGGGGGCCGATTTGCGCGGGGCCAATCTTACCGAGTCCAATCTCACCGGGGCGGATTTACGGGGGGCCATTCTGCGCTGGGCTGATTTTTCCGGGGCCAATCTCAGTGAAGCGCGGTTTGTTCGACCCCTTCCCACGACGATTCGTCGCGATCGCATCACCTCGGTTAACCCCCCGTTAGTCATCTCCCAACTCACGGCGGCGGACCTGCGCGATGCCATTATGAACGGGACCAATCTTCATAAAGCTAATTTAAACGGGGCCAATCTCGTCCGTGCAGACTTGAGAAATGCCAACTTGACCCAAGCAGACTTATCCACCGCCAATGTGCGCGCTGCCAACCTCTCCGGGGCCAATTTGCGGGGGGCGCGCTTACTCACCAGCAAGCTCAATGGTACGGACCTGAGTTTTGCAGACTTGAGTTTTACAGAACTCAGCGGGGCCTATCTGATGGATGCCAATCTCCAGCAAGCGAGTCTGCGCGGGGCCAATTTATCGGCGATCGAACCCACGGTTCCCCAATGTCCTGGGGCTACCTGTAAGGTGTCCCCGACTTACCTAGACCGGGCCAATTTACTGGGGGCCGATTTGCGCGGGGCGAATTTAACTGGGGCTAGTTTAGAACGAGCGACCCTCCAAAATGCCAATTTATATGGGGCGAATTTAGCCCGGGCTCGTCTGGGAGAGGCTAATTTGGAAAATGCTCAATTAATGAATACCAATCTCAACGAGGCGCAACTCAGTCTCACCACGCCCGATGGCGGGCGCAGATAGTTCCCAGAGTCGGGGCAATTCCTCTATTGCCCCTCGAAATCAGGAAAGGCAAAAATTTAGATATCGCATCTGCAATCTGGATTAAGATGCGCTAGAATTGTAAAGAAATATAAATGCTATCCGCTTTAGTTATTTCTGCAATTTCGCATCCCTGACGCAATTTATGAGTCTTCCCATTCGCAACCTCGCAATCATCGCCCACGTCGATCACGGTAAAACCACCCTCGTTGACGCTCTCCTCAAACAATCTGGCATCTTCCGCGAAGGGGAAGAGGTTCCTGATTGCGTCATGGACTCCAATGACTTAGAACGGGAGCGCGGCATTACCATTCTCTCCAAAAATACCGCCGTTCGCTTCAAAGACACGTTAATCAATATCGTCGATACCCCTGGTCACGCCGACTTTGGCGGCGAAGTGGAACGGGTGCTGGGGATGGTGGATGGCTGTCTGCTGATTGTGGACGCCAATGAAGGCCCCATGCCTCAAACTCGCTTTGTCTTGAAAAAAGCCTTAGAAAAAGGACTCCGCCCGATTGTGGTCATCAATAAAATTGACCGCCCCCGAGCAGACCCCCACGCGGCAGTAGATAAAGTCTTGGATTTATTCATCGAACTGGGGGCCGATGATGACCAGTGTGAGTTCCCCTACCTGTTTGCCTCTGGTTTGTCGGGATATGCCAAAACGACTATGGAAGAAGAAGGGGTCGATATGCAGCCCCTCTTTGACCTAATTCTCGATCGCGTTCCGCCTCCGGTCGGAGACCCCACCAAACCCCTCCAATTACAAGTTACGACCCTAGATTATTCTGAATATGTCGGACGGATTGTCATTGGTCGGATTCACAATGGAGTGATTAAAGCCGGTCAACAGGCTGCGTTAGTCAAGGAAGGGGGCGAAATTGTTAAGGCTAAAATCACCAAATTAATGGGATTTGAAGGGCTTAATCGCGTGGATATGCCGGAAGCTTCCGCTGGTTATATTGTTGCCGTTGCGGGGTTTGCGGATGCCAATATTGGGGAAACCATTACTTGCCCCAATGAGCCCCAAGCGCTACCTCTGATTAAGGTGGATGAACCGACGTTACAGATGACCTTCTGGGTGAATGATTCTCCCTTTGCTGGACAAGAAGGCACCTTCGTTACTTCTCGGCAATTGCGCGATCGCCTCCTGCGAGAACTCGAAACCAACGTCGCCCTCCGCGTGGAAGAAACCGACTCCCCGGATAAATTCCTCGTTTCAGGACGGGGTGAATTGCACCTGGGTATCCTGATCGAAACCATGCGCCGGGAAGGCTACGAATTCCAAGTGTCCCAACCCCAGGTGATCTACCGCGAAATCAACGGTCAACCCTGTGAACCGTTTGAATGTCTGGTTTTGGATGTTCCCGAAGAAGGGGTCGGCGGTTGTATGCAGCGCCTCGGGGAACGACGCGGGGAAATGCAAGATATGCGCGTCAGTGCCACCGGACGCACGCAATTGGAATTTGCTATTCCTGCACGCGGTTTAATCGGGTTCCGAGGCGAGTTTATGCGTCTGACTCGCGGGGCGGGAATTATGAACCATAGTTTCCTAGATTATCGCCCACTTGCTGGAGATATTGAAGCCCGTCGCAACGGTGTGATTATTGCCTTTGAGGAAGGAACGGCGACGTTCTATTCGTTAAAAAATGCCGAGGACCGAGGGGTATTCTTTATTACTCCCGGTACAAAAGTATATAAAGGCATGATTGTCGGGGAACATAACCGTCCTCAAGACTTAGATTTGAACGTCGCGAAAACAAAGCAGTTGAGCAACGTGCGGTCTTCCACCGGGGATGAATTGGTGCAGTTACAAGCGCCGGTGGAAATGAGTTTAGAACGGGCGCTGGAGTATATCGGCCCTGAAGAGTTGTTAGAAGTCACTCCGGTATCAATTCGCTTGCGGAAGATGTCGGTTAAGAAGTTGGCAAAACGCTAATTAATGTGAGAAGTAGCGGACAGGATCAAGCCTGACGCTATACAAAAATAGCCCGCCTAGGCGGGCTATTTTATTGGATGTAATAACTTCAGTGGTTCTCGGGGTTCGTAGGAACGAGAGAATTAAGCAAAATCCCGAGGCGATCGCGAGGCATCAAATCCCCCTGTGCGAATCAAGCGATCCAATTCACCCGGATCCGGAGAGTGCATCTCAGCCACTTCGATCGCCACACGACCCTCCATGACTTTGCGATACAAGTCCTGGTTCATCACCTGCATTCCTTCATAAGTATCTGAATGCATTAAGGCAAACGCCCCATCATCATCACCCTTATACAAGTAATCTTGCATGGTGGTGGTATTGATTAACACGTCATTAATCGTCGTCCGTCCTCCATCGGTGGTGGGAAGCAACAGTTGAGCAACCACCGCATACAACGTTTCCACAATCTGAATTCGGATTGCAGCTTGTTCTTCTGGATTGAACATATTTAACAGGCGGTTGATGGCGCTGATAGCGGTCCGGGTATGGAGGGTTCCGAGGACTAAGTGGCCGGTTTGTGCTGCTTGGAGGGCGATATTGATGGTAATGCGATCGCGCATTTCCCCAATCAGAATCACATCTGGGTCCTCCCGCAACGCTGCGCGCAAGCTGGTGTGGAAATCATCCGTATGCAGTCCCACTTCCCGTTGCGAGATCAGGCAACTTTTCGAGGCATGGACATATTCAATCGGGTCCTCAATGGAAATGACGTGCTTAAAGCTGGTTTCGTTTAAACAGCGAATCATCGCCGCCATTGTCGTGGATTTACCCGAACCCGTGGGACCCGTCACCAACACCAACCCCTGGGAATGGGAAATCACTTTTTTCAGGACTTCCGGTAAGCGCAGTTCATCAATGGAGGGAACATGGAGGTCAATTAAGCGTAGGACCATCGCCCCACCCATCAGGGTTTCAAAGCAATTTACCCGACAGCGAATAAAACCCGGGTAGAAAATGGCGGTATCCAGTTCTTTGGTTTTAGCAAATTGGGACCGCTGGGACGGGGTGAGAATTTCGTTGAGATAAGCGTTAAACTTTTCTGAGGTTAGGCGTTCTTGTTCGGGGGCCTCGCGCATTTGGCCCCGGATTCGGAATCGCGGTACTTCGCCAACGCGAATGTGAATATCTGATGCTTTGCAACTATGGGCTTGTTCGACCAGGGCTTTGATATAATGGGTTTGAGCCTGGGCCGGTTGCGCGGCGTTTCGATTGGCAATACCGGAGGGAGGCGGCGGTGGGGGTGGCAGCACTCTTGGCGGTCCGCTAGATTTCTGGCGTTTTATAGAGCTATTTGTCATCGTCATTTTTTTTCTCCTAGGATTGGCGATCGCCCCTGATTTTTTCTAAAAATGCGTAAAAATACCGTTGGCCGGTGTAGATATGGGATAAGCCGGTCAATTTTTTGATGTATTTACTTCATATTGTAGAAAATTTTTTTAGACTTGGTGGTTTCAGGTTATCGCTTTCTCATTTTGATTAAGAGTTCCCCTGGCTTGGGGTGAGATTGCATAAGGTGGGAGAAATCCCATCTATCGAAAGGGGTGCTCAACGGGAAAAATTGGGTCACAACTCGGGGAAGAAGGGAGGTCCAAATGAGGGGATTATTTATAAGGATCTGCCAGCCTTTTCCTGGACTAGGGGGCTTGAGTTGAGGTATCAGTTCATGGGGAGGGTCAGTCTTCCGGGTCATTGCTATCTCTCCTCATGGGGGTCAGGGAGTTAGAAAACCGGCACATCGCGATCGTCAGCGTGAGGGGGTTTATAGATATACTCCCGGTCGAACTGTAAATCTGTTGCTAACTCGCCTAGGGTTTCTATTTTTTCGAGTTTGAAGACTTCAAAGATATAATCTAAAACTTTATCCTCACTTAGATGGGTTTTGGTATAATAAAAACTTCCTGCTACATCTCTAGCAATGAGCTTTTCATGAATTAATTTTTCTCGAATCGGTTTAATATAACGATAAAATAGCATCACCTGAATGGCATAGCGTCCCTGAATTTCAAAAAAGCGCTGTTGTTCAATAAAGCTCATGGTAAAGATAATTTTAATAATTTCTATACCAATAATAAAATGTAACAAATGAGTTAAGTATTCGGTAGTTAAATTTTCGGGGACGTTTCCGGTTAGCAAATAATACCGATAATAATATTCTGCAATTCGTTTGGATTCTCGAATACGTTTTCGTCCCGGTTTGCAGATCCGA
>CBFGOM010000160.1:0-15452 GCA_965650385.1 uncultured Oscillatoriaceae bacterium | reverse complement strand
ATAAGATTAAGTTCTTCCTGGAACAGGAGGATGAGGCACTCGATCGCGAAATTGGTTCGGAAGAGGATATCTGGTTATCGGCAGATGAGGAAACTCTATCTTTGTTGGCGAATATTTTGCGACATGAACTACCAAGTCAGGTAAAATTGGCGGGGGAAAAGTTGCAGTCTTTGGAAGCATTGGAGGTAGAAATTACTTTCAATGAACGGCAACTGGCATCGGCACCTTCTCCGGAGATTTATGAACAACTGGATGCGGCATTGAAGGCGGCACAAGCGGCAGTAGTGAAGGCGCAATCAAACTATAATAATGGTCAGCAGCGATGCGATAAGTTAAGTAAAGATATTGAAGGGTTCAAGAAAGAACTGGCGGTTTACAGCGAAACGAGTATTGAACGCCAAAATGATGAACATATTATTGAATCCTCGAAGAAGGTTCAGGAAACCCTGAAGTTGTTTAAGGAACGCTTGACCCTGCGGAAGTTAAATAAGTTAGAGGTAGAGGTAACGGAGTGTTTCCGCTATCTGTTACATAAAGCCGATTTAGTCCATCGGATTGCTATTGATACGCAAAGTTTTGGATTATCCCTGTACGACCCCGAGGGTAAACCTGTTCCGAAACATCGTCTTTCTGCTGGGGAAAAGCAGTTGTTAGCGATCGCCTTTTTGTGGGGATTGGCGCGAGTCTCGGGACGGCATCTCCCGGTGGCGATCGATACCCCATTGGGACGGTTGGATTCTTCCCATCGGAATAATCTGATTGAACGCTATTTTCCCTCGGCATCCCATCAAGTGATTCTATTATCTACGGATACAGAAATTAGCAAAACTGAGTATGAGCATCTCGTAGAACAAGAGGCGATCGCCAATAGTTACCTCCTCAAATATCAACCCGAAACCCGAAAAACTATTGTAGAAACAGGCTATTTCTGGTAAACTATTACACCGGAGTTATTTAATACCCTCAATGGAACCACCACTCGACCGAATTAAACTCTCTCAAACCGCTAAAGAACAACTTAGCAAACTCAAACGTTATACGAAAATTGACCAATGGAATATTTTATGCCGCTGGGCCTTTTGTAAATCTTTGTCTGAAACTTCTACCCCTTCTCCAGTGCCAATTCCTGCCGATAGTAACGTCGAAATGAGTTGGCGAGTGTTTGGCGGGGAAATGTCAGATATTTTAATTTTAGCCTTGAAACAACGTTGTCACCAAGATGGATTGGGGACGGATAAAGAGACGTTGGCGAATCAGTTTCGCTTGCATCTGCATCGGGGAATTGGGTATCTGGCAGGAGACCCGAATCTGAAGAAAATTGAGCATTTAATCGAAGTGGCAGTGGCGACTCAGGCAGGGGAGAAAGAATCCCAGGGGAAGCGGTGAACCAGTCGTCAAATTTGCCGCTAGAATGAAAAGAGCATTTTACATCAAACGGCGATTTATGTACAACTTATCTCCTGTCAAAGTTCTCACGGTCTGTTTTTCGTTCACCTTGGCAATATTATGTTATTTGGGTGCAACTCCTGCGGCATTCGCTACGGAGATTTCACCCCATGCAACGATCGCCAGTATGTTTTCCTTTTCCGGGGAACGTCCCGATAGTTTAGGGGTAAGTATGGGCAAATTATCTCCTTGTCCGACTTCTCCCAATTGTGTCTCTTCTCAAGCAGAAGAAACGGATAAAAAACATAAAATTGAACCGTTACAATATAAGTCATCGGAGAAAAAAGCCTTTACCCATCTCAAGGAGATTATTGAAGAGATGGACAATGCTAAGATTATTAAATCCGACGCCCATTATTTGTATGCTGAATTTACCAGTTCTTTAATGGGATATGTGGATGATGTAGAATTTTTTCTCGATCGCAAGTCTGGAGTAATTCAAGTGCGATCGGCATCGCGGTTAGGACAATCGGACTTAGGGGTAAACCGCAAACGAATCGAAGACATTCGCAGTAAATTTAGCGCCTAGTTCTCCATCAGTTTTTGGTGTACCGGGGTAGCGGCAATAATTTTTTGGACTGGCGGCAGCCGTTTTGTGGTATGAACAAGGTGGGTCACGATCGCTGCTGAGTTACACCTCCTATCTTATGGATAAATCCAGTTTGCCGCTACCCCAAACCAAACTAGACCGTTTGGCATCGGTTCACCGCCATCTACCCCGTCCCCTGCGTCTCGCTGGAGAAGCGGGAATCCTGACTTCTGAAACCACGTTTCTGGACTATGGGGGAGATACCAATCACCATCCTGCGGATGTTGTTTATTTTGCGGATATCCTCAATGTAATCCAGTCACCGGAAGAACGTCAGAATATCTTGCAGGATGCTTGGAACTTGACCCAAAATGTTTTAATTGTCGCTGCATCGGTCACTGTTTCTGAGATCAATCAAGGAAAAATCGCCTATGGAAAAGAGGGCGTAATCCCCATGAATTTAGTTCATACCTATTATGAACAAGTAGAACTAAAAACCGAACTAGAACGCATCTTATCCGTAGAGGCAACACTGGCAGGATTGGGAGTCTATTTTATCTTTCGCAATCCGGCAGATGCTCAAATTTATCAGTTCAATTTAGGGCGATCCCGTTCCATCATTCCTTCCCTTAACCCAGATGCTACCGCCTTAATTGAACAGGAAGAAATTCTCACTCCGTTAATGGAGTTTATTGCTGAATGGGGACGGTTACCCAAAGTAAAAGAGTTACCCACCGGCCAAAAAATCGTTACAAAATTTGGCAGTTTAGACCAGGCATTTAATCAAATTCAAGAAGCAACCCCAAGTCAAATTTGGGACCAAATCCAGGAACAATGCCGTCAAGATTCCTTAATTTATCTCGCTAGTCTGATTTGGGAGAAAAAGCACGTTCCCGCCTTATCGGAAGTTTCCTCCCAAATTGCCGCTAATTTTCGCGCGTTATTTGGCAATTGGACAACAGCAAAACAATTGGCCCAAAACTTGCTATCCCAATTAGAATCTCCCGATGCAGTTGCCACCGCTTGCCAAAATAGTCTCCTCGGAAAAAAGCTACCCGGTGCATTATATGTTCATATTTGGTCCCTAGAATCTTTAGACCCCATCCTCCGTTTATACGAGGCCATTACCCGTCGTCATTTAGGCCGAGTTGATGGCGCAACCTTAATTAAATTTAACCTCGATAAACCCATTATTTCTTATTTATTTTATCCTGAATTTGACACCGACCCGCATCCAGCATTAGAGGCAAGTCTACAGATTCATTTCCCTGAAGGCCGAATTCGCTATCGAGACTATCGCCAAGCGGATAATCCTCCCGTTCTCCACCGGAAAGAAACCTTTGTTACCCCGGATTATCCACTTTATGAACTATTTGAAACCCTCACCCGAGAAGAAGAAAAATTAGGACTTTTAAACAAGTCCCGGGGGATTGGAACTCGCAATGGATGGTTAGATTATTTGGCCGATGCTGGGGTCGAAATTCAGGGACATACGGTCATTGTTACTTCAGAACCCAAAACAACCTATAAACCCCTAAAAACCACCCCAAAAATCGAACGCCATCGCGCTGCAATTGTCCGTAATGCCATCTCTCGTCCGATGCGATTAGGATTAGAAGCAGGATTTTTTACGGAAGGAACCACCTTTTTTGATTATGGATGTGGTCATGGTGGGGATATTAAACGCATTGCCGAACAAGGATTTGTTAGTAGCGGATGGGACCCGTATTATTCCCCGGATACTCCTTGGACTCCAGCGGATGTGGTCAATTTGGGTTATGTTATTAATGTGATTGAAGATTTAGAAGAACGCCGACAAGCACTAATTCAATCCTGGAAATTGACCCAAAAAGTGTTAATTGTGGCGTCTTTAGTATTAGTAGATGACCGCAATAGTGGTCAGGTTGCCTATGGAGATGGGGTCATTACCCGCCGCCATACCTTTCAGAAATATTATGAACAGGAAGAACTCAAACACTATATTGAAAGTGTTCTAAAAGTTGAAGCAGTTCCCGTGGCATTGGGGATTTATTTTGTCTTTCGGGACCAACAACTCGCACAACGGATTCAAGCGCATCGCTTCCGTAGTCGGACTACAGTTCCTAAACTGCTGAAAAGTTTTGATGAATATCGGGAAATCCTAACGCCACTCATGGAATTTGCCAGCGATCGCGGCAGATTACCCGTCCCCGGAGAACTCCCCCAAGAACCGCAAATTATCGCCGAATTTGGCAATTTGCGTCGCGCCTTTAAAGTGATTATGGAGTTCACTCACCCCGAAGAATGGGAGGCAATCACCGAAAAACGTCGCAAAGACCTACTCACTTATATTGCTGTTACTAACTTGTTAAAACGAGTTCAACTGTCTCATTTACCGTTAGAAATTCAAAATGATATTAAAGCACTATTTCCCTCTTATCGGACTGCCTCTATCATGGCAGAACAACTGGTTTTTAGTTTAAATGATATTCAATTAGTGGCGCAGAGTTGTCAAAACAGTTCCGTAGGGTTGCTCAAACCCAATAGTTTCACGGTTCATGTTTCTGCTTTAGAAACCCTGGAACCCTTGCTGAGAATTTATGAAGGGGTCGTTAGTCGGGCAATTGGACGAATGGACGAAGCTACCTTAATTAAGTTTAGCCTAAAAAAGCCGAAAATATCTTATTTATTTTACCCCAATTTCGACCAAGACGCGCATCCAATCTTACATACCCAGATGGATATTGACTTAATTGATTTACGGGTGATTTATCGGGACTATGACAAGGACGATAATCCGCCAATACTCCATCGGAAAGATGCCTGCGTGACTCCGGACTATCCCCAGTATGAGAAACTGGTTAAACTAACCCATCAAGAAGAAAATCGAGGATTGCTAGACCGACCCTGGGAGATTAAAACCCTCAAAAGTTGGCAAAAACGGTTAGAAGAAAATTGTGCCGAGATTCGAGGAAATATAGTGTATTGGCGCAAAGATGCGGACCCCTATCGCCTGAAAATCCTCAAAGCAGCAGCAGCACTGCGATCGCGCCAGAGAAAGTTAAGTGCAACCTGAAACCAATTTAAGCTAAAATAAAATAAAGCAACAGCGAGGTTCAATCATGAGTTTAACAATTGCTGACTTAGAACAACTTCAACTGGAACATCCCGAGTGGAACCTGGAATTAATTGATGGAGGGATTAAGGCAATGGGTCCATCTGACGACACCTCTAGCGAAATTGGTGCTCGGTTTTGCCGATTTTTAGGCAACTGGGTTGATCCGCGTCGATTAGGGCGAGTTTATGACTCTAGTGGGGGATTTATCCTCCCCAATACTGACTTGCGTGCACCGGATGTATCCTTTGTTTTGGCAGAACGAATTAAGCGCAGTAATCGGGATTTTGTCCGCCTCGTTCCAGATTTGATGGTAGAGATTAAATCTAAAAGCGATCGCATTAATCCCCTCACCGATAAAATTAAACTATTTTTAGCATTAGGAACCACCGTCGGCATATTAGTTGACCCGGATAAAGAAACGGTCACCGTCTATCGTCCCACGGGAGAAACCACTGTATTAAACACTGAAGATACCTTAACCATTCCTGAATTATTCCCGGGGTGGAAAATGCCAATTGCTGATTTATGGCCTCCAGTATTTGACTAATAAAACTGCCTAATTTATCATGCAATAAATCTCTTTATATTTAGCCCGCGTAGGCGGGCTTTGTCTATGTAGCACCACCCTTCTGACTGAGGCTTTATTTAATAATTTTTGCTAACCCCACCCATTTCTCAATTCCTTTTTTAGTCGGCTGTCTGCCCCGAGTAAAAGCCCAAATATCCCGCTTTTGTTGCGGGCCATAACTAATATGAATGGGCCGATTTTTACCATAAAAATACAGGGAATCAAAGGGTAATTGATGCGTTAATATCCAATCCACTAAATCTGTAGTGGATAAATCCAGAATCAGAAAATCGCAGGAGGCCCCGAGACGCTGACAATAATACTTTCCCTTCTGATTCACCTCATGGGCCAAATGTTGGTCTAATTCCGGGGCTACACGACCATTTTTTTCTCCCGTTACAGGGTTTTTTTTCTCCAGATACCGTTTTAAATCTTTAGAACAAAATCCATAGGTTAACCGAAAGCGATCGCGTCCGAACTCGTCGATCACCGGGTCAACGATCGCCTCGATTAACGCCAAAATTGCTGGAATCGTTTCCTGGGGGTTTTCGGGAAAAGGATCAATCTGATCCTTATAGGTTCGATAGGTTTGTGTGCAAGTGCAAAATTCTTCTAGGGTGAGGTATTTGCCAATTTTGTCTCCAGTCATCATGGCGATCGCTCATTAATGGTAAAATAAGCCAGAGTGAGGGCAACAACAGATTTATTTGTTCCGACCTCATCCGTTCATTCCCTAAGTTATACTCCATTGATATCGTAAATCTCCGGTTTTAACAACAATTCATCGGATGGGTGAATAGTAAATTGCTAAATTTAGACCGGGTTGGGCGACGATCGCCGTGGGTCATTTCCCCGGTGGGTAAAACCGGGGGCGGTGAGCAAAATTCGTGCAAATTCGATTCAATCTCCACCCATTATGATGAATTTTAGCGATAAATTACAAAGTGCGATCGACCGCAATAACAGCCTTCTATGTGTGGGACTTGATCCGGATCCAGAGGCGCTTCCCTCCCGGTTCGGAACCCCGGATAACCCCGAGACTCTGATCGCCCAGTTGACGGATTGGCTGCATTTTATCATTGCCCAAACGGCTGAATTAGTTTGTGCTTACAAACCGACCCTCGGATTTTACACCGCGTTGGGTGCTGAGGGCTTAGATTTATTGCAGCAAATTTTACAAGCGATTCCGAGTTCCCTACCCGTAATTTTAGATGTTAAACACTCGGATCTCAACAGTAGTACCGTATTTGCCGAGACCATTTTTGAACGTTGGAAAGTGGATGCAGTGACCCTCAGTCCCTATCCTGGGCAAGATTTAGCCGCCCCATTTTTACTGTATCCCGATAAAGCCGTATTTGTCCTGTGTCACACCTCCAATCCGGCGGCGCAACCCTTGCAACATTACCCAAATAATGATGCACCGTTGTATCTACAAATTATTAAAGAAATTCGGACTTGGGGGACTCCAGAACAGGTGGCAGTCGAGGTGGGAACCAATACACCAGAAGTCTTGGGGCAAGTCCGATCCATTGCCCCAGAACGATTGATTCTTGCCCGTAGTATTTGGTCTGAAGGCACAGTTTTAGCTAATATTCTCAAGGCGGGTTTAAACAGTCAAGGAGATGGTTTAATCCTGCCAGTTCCCCAAGATTTCTTAAGCAGTGAAAATGCCGGTCCCCTTATTTTAAAACTGCGAGAAACGATTAATCAAGTCCGAACTCGCATCCCATCAGAGGCACAAGCTTGTCCGGTGTGGTTTCCAGATGTTCCCGCCACCGATGCTCATCCCCATACCGATTTAATTCTGCAACTCTATGATTTGGGTTGCATCATGTTTGGAGAATATGTCCAAGCATCTGGGGAAACCTTTCCCTATTATGTAGATTTGCGAACTATCATCTCAAATCCGCAAATTTTTGATAAAATTATTGGCGCTTATGCTGAGGTTTTAAAAACCCTAAAATTTGACCGCATTGCGGGCATTCCTTACGGGGCATTACCTACAGCAACCGGACTCTCGTTACGGTTGAACTACCCCATGATTTTTCCCCGGAAAGAAGTGAAAGCACATGGGACAAGGCGGTTAGTGGAAGGTCATTTTAATCCTGGGGAGACTGTAGTAGTGGTGGATGATATTCTGATTAGCGGAAAAAGTGCAATGGAAGGGGCGCAAAAGCTGCAATCAACCGGATTAAAGGTGGAGGATATTGTGGTTTTTATTGACCATGAAAAAGGGGTGAAAGAACGATTAAAAGTGAATGGGTATCAAGCTCATTCGGTCTTAACCCTTTCGGAAATTGCTGAAACCCTCTATGATGCAAAACGCATCACCGATCGCCAATTCCAGTTTTTTAAAGACACCCATTAATTCTTCCTAGAAAACCTGGATTTTGCCCAATCTGCGGGTAGGATTGACTCCCACAGGAGACCTTGATGCCTGGGGGCTGTCCCCGTTGTGAGATAATTTATCGGCAGGGGATACCAGGCGATCGGGGGATGTACCCTCTGTATAGCTGGGAAGGAACAATGGAAATCCGGGCGGTGGGGATGACTGCCGCAACTCGCTGTACCTTAGCTGCCCAAGGGCGATCGCTGCTAATCTGGTCGCCCCCTCTCACAACCTTGAGATTGCCCCTGTAGCAGAGGAGCGAGAGTTTGGGACTTTTATAAACCTTAACATCTTCTCACTTCTAAGGGTTTTTTGATAATTGGGACTGCAATTGAGACTTGAAAAATCGGGTAATATAAGAATTGTTACAAAACATTTCTTTTGGGCAAAAAGTAAGTTATGAGCCAAAGGTTATGATAAAATTTGCAAAAAAATATTCAGAAAAGTAACCTGCTCAAATAAACTATTCACTTTAATCAACCGAAAGGCCCAATTTCTTTTCTCTCTCAAGCCAGTGTGTCCTCAAACCCGGTCCTTAATTTACCTAGATAGTCGGAGAATTCAGATAATGAAAGCAGAAACACTCACTTGGTCAAATTACGAACGAGAACCCATTCAAAGTCCTGGGTTAATTCAACCACATGGAGTCCTCTTCGTCCTTTCCCGGGAACTTAATATATTACAAGTTAGTAATAATACTGTTGAGTTTTTTGGACGCCCACCGGAAACTTTTCTGGGACAACCCTTAGAAACTGTAATGGATACAACTCCGGTTAATCTTATCAAAGAATCTATCAAGTCTCAGAACTTAGAGACGGTTAATCCTATTAATATAAGGGGGGAGATTGACGGTAACACTTGGTATTTTGATGGAATTATTAATTTTTCTAATCCTGATTGTTTTATTTTAGAAATTGAACCCACTCTTTCACAAAAAACTGTAGATTTTTTAAGTTTTTATAAGTTAGTAGAAGCGGCTGCCTCGACTATTCAAAATTCTCAAAATTTTCAAGAACTCTGCCAATTTTTAGTCAAAGCTGTTAGAAATATTACCGGATTTGACCGAGTAATGCTCTATCGATTTGACCCGGCTGGACATGGGACAGTTTTGGCCGAGGAAAAGCTGGAATCTTTGAACCCTTGGTTAAACTTAAATTATCCAGCGGAGGATATTCCCGCCCAGGCAAGACAACTTTATTCTATTAATTTGCTCCGATTAATTGCTGATGTCAATTACCAACCCGTCGCTATTGTTCCCACTCTTAATCCCCTGGATCAAAGCCCCCTTGACTTGAGTCATTCGGTTCTTCGCAGCGTCTCTCCTTGTCATATTGAGTATCTTCAAAATATGAAGGTTAGTGCATCTATGTCAATTTCGATTATCAAAGAGGGAAAACTCTGGGGACTGGTTGCCTGCCATCATAACACCCCTAAATATGTGTCTTATGAAGTAAGAAAAGCTTGCGAATTCTTTGGGAAAGTCATGGCATTAGAACTCAGGAGCAAAGAAGATAGCAACTACTATGAATATCGCCTGAAATTACAAGCAACTACGGTGAAATTAGTCGAATATATGTCAGGAGAGACTAATTTTATTGATGGATTAATAAATTATCAACCGAACTTACTGGATCAAGTTAAAGCAGATGGGGCGGTGATTTATTTTAGAGGAACTATTTGTCCACTGGGCAATACTCCCAACCGCGATCGCATTGAGCGGCTGATTCAGTGGTTGGAACAACAAAACTTTCCTACGGTTTATCACACAGATTCCCTGGCGAGTGTTTATCCCGAAGCTGAATCTTATAAAGATATTGCCAGTGGATTGCTGGCTGTAGTCATTTCCAAAGAACCCAAACATTATGTATTATGGTTTAGAACCGAAGTGATTCATCACGTCAGTTGGGCGGGAGACCCGAACAGTCCCTTTGAATTGCTACCGGGAAGAAACCCGAGACTGCATCCTCGAAAATCTTTTGAAGTATGGCAAGAACTTGTTAAATTAAAATCTTTACCCTGGAAACCCTGCGAAATTGATGCAGTATTAGACCTTAAAAATGCGATCGTTACTATCATTTTGCGACAGGCGGATGAACTGGAAAAATTAAATGTAGCCTTGCAGGAATCGGAAGCAAAAACCCAAGAAAAAGCCAGTCAGCTTGCTACAGCGTTGCAAGAACTCCAGCGGACCCAAACCCAGTTAATTGAACAAGAAAAAACGTCAGAACTGGGGGAGTTGATTGCGAATATAGCCGCTGAAATTACCAATCCAATTAACTTTATTACGGGAAATTTATCTCATGCCCAAGAGTATGGTGAAGATTTATTAAATCTGTTGGATCTTTACCAACAGCACTATCCTGAACCGGTCCCAGAAATTGTAGAAACCATAGAAACCATCGATCTTGAATTTACTTCTCAAGATTTTTACCATCTGATTGAATCGATGAAAGGGGGGGCGGAACGGATTCGAGATTTAGTGGATGCCTTGCGAAACTTCATGCGATTGAATGAATCAGAATTAAAGGCGGTGGATATTCATGAAGGAATTAATAGCACGTTATTGATTTTACAAAATCGATTCAAAGGGAAAGGAGGTTTGCCGGGAATTAATATTGTTAAAGCCTATGGAAACCTGCCCGAGGTGGAATGCTATCCCAGCCAACTCAATCAAGTGTTTATGAATCTGATTTGCAATGCGATCGATGCGTTAGACTCCTACCCCAATCACCCGGGACAAAAAACTATTTTGATTCGTACAGAAGCCCTGGGAGGCGATCGCATCTTAATTAGTATTGCTGATAACGGGGTGGGGATTAACCCCAGCGTTCAGGACCAAATCTTTGAGCCATTTTATACCACCAAATCTACAAAAAAATCCATCGGGGTTGGTTTGGCGATCGCTAAACAAGTGGTGGTGGAGAAACATCAAGGTGAGATTCGCTGCATTTCAGAACCATCCCAGGGGGCCGAGTTTATCCTAATAATTCCCACCCAGCAGCCCTATCCCACTCCTTCTCTCCCCGTTGATACAACCAGACCCGCCTCTTAGCACAATGTTTACTCCCAATCCAGCATCAGAATAGTCCCGGGATGACCAACTCAGTTTAACCCAGAAAATAGGGAACACTTAGCAAGAAATCGGCGCTATGACCGCCGGTTTCTTGTATTAGGGAGAATCCCTCTACTGGCCCTCTATGAGACGGTCAAATCAGCGATTAAATGCTGTTACAGTTGCCATTCAAAGAAGCGAACAGTTTGTCCGACCATTCGCTGCCAGAGCGATCGCTGATGCCACTGTTCCAAACTGGCTACTTTAGATTTAGAAAAACCCCGTTGAAAAATTTTCTCCACTTCTTTTAACACATTCGGTTCGCCGGTGGAAAAATCTAATTCATCGTTATGAAAAAAGCTGCGGGGGTCAAAATTAGCACTTCCAGTTGTCATCCAGTGATCGTCAATCAATAATAGTTTGGCATGGGTCATACTCGGTTGGTATTCATAAATTTCAATTCCTGCTGCTAACATCGGTCCATATCCTTCATAAGACGCATAATAAACCTTCTTTTTATCACTCACTGAACTGGTCGTGAGAATTTTGACATCCAACCCACTCTTTTTCGCAGCAATCAGCAAATCCGTTGAATTAAAATCCGGAAAAAAATAAGGACTTGCTAACCAAATGCGCTTTCTCGCTGCTAATAAACTAGTTTGAAATAAAGCTCGAATCGGTGAAAATCGGTAAGTAGGATTAAAGGAAGGAGTCACGAGGGTAATCGGCTTTTGGGCTGGGTCTTTTTTAAAGATTTCTGGGCCAAGATCCGCAACTCCACTCGCATAAGTCCAATGTTGAACAAAGACTCCTTCTAATATGGCAACAATCTCTCCTTCCAGACAAAATTCACAATCAAACCACGGTTCTTTTTCTCCGGAACCGGACTCGCCGTCCCAAAAATCAGAAATTCCCGCACCCCCAATATACGCAACTTTACTATCGATCGCGAGTAACTTTCGGTGGGTCCTTCCAGCATAATCCGCCGGAGCTTTCCAGTCAAACGGATTAAAAAAAAGTACCTTAACTCCAGCAGCTTTTAATCGGTTCCAATATTTACGAGACAGGGTTTTACTGCCGTAGCTATCTACCAATAATTTAACCGTGACTCCCGCTGCTGCTCGTTCGGAAATTGCTGCGGCAAAGTCATTGGCTCGTCGTCCGGGGGTCATGAAAAAGGTTTCAAAATGGATAGAACTTTGGGCTTTGGAGACCGCATCGAGTCTGACTTGTTGAATGGTGGGTGAATCATTCCAAACCTGGGTAATTAAAGCAGAGGTAATTAAAGAATTAGATAAGCTTGCTTGGGCGATCGCAAAGCGGGGTTCTCCCGGAGTTGGGGGATTTTTCACCTTGTATTCTACGCGATCGCGAAAGGTTCCGCGAATATATAGCGCAATCAGTAGAAGTATCACCAGTCCAATCATTGTCGCGAGAATCCATACAAGTATCGAATTCATTGTTTCTCCTGGTGATGTTCGGGTTGAATTTTACTGGTGAGGACACGCTTACTCTAAATTGCAGTGAGCTTTATGGTCTGGGAATTGACTCCGATGGATGTTGGTGAACATCTCCAGTCTCCAGACGAGATGTCGCATAGCCTCTGACTTTCATCCTCTCTCCCTTCTCGTTTCAGCGATCGCAGGTTTAGAAGCCAGCTTATCACATAGCGTAATCCGTTATAATTATTGACGAAATTAACATTTCATGTATCTATCTAAGGATAGAGCCACCACTTTTAATCACAAGACAGAACCCATCGAACCCATTTTATCCCCAAACTTAGGTCGCTATATGAGCAGCATTCAACCCAGACAATGGATCAAAAAAATAACCCTGTTACTCGTCATCTTATTAACTTTAACTGTGGCATTTCCCGCCCAAGCATTCGTCTGTCGAACCCTGGGCGATCAATCAGTCTGCATTGTGCAGATTCAGCGCAGTGCAAAATATCATTGGGAATATCGGGTTGTTCTTCGCATTGATGGAGTAGATCAACCGTTGGAACGCTATAACTGTCGCGATCGCCTTCGAGTCCAAACGAATGGAACGAGAGTTTCTTTTGATGAAAAAGGAGTGGGAGATTTGATTTGTCGCCTGGTTAAATAGATTGATTATAAATGTTTAGAAAGCTCTCTAATATAAAACCCCATTTAGGGCTATTTCATGCTCTCTGTTCCTTTAATTTGGGGGTTATAAGAGGCTTTGTCTGGTTGGAAATACAGAGGAGATTTCCTATTTTTTAGCTTAAAATCAAGAAATCCTATATCTGTTATAACAGATCGGATTGATCCCCCCAACCTCCCTTAAAAAGGGGGACTTTAGTGAGGGAACATCTGGCTCTTTATCTTTTGGTTAAAATTATGCTAAGATAGGTTGTAAAATTCTATGCCTAGGAATAGAGTATTTTTCAAGCTATTCAGGTTTAGTTCTCTGCTCAAAGGCCCGTTTTCTAAAAGAGATTTAGGGGGAGCCTTACGAGTTTATTCCGTTACAAACCGCTATAGTGCTATTTTTTCCCGGGCCATTTAGTTCCCATTTCCGTAAGAGCAGAAACTATTAAATAAAGAATTAACACTGTCATACAGCCGATAAAAACTAACCAATCGTGACTCATGAAAAACTCCCGGTTTGACAAACAAGCGTTAAAATAGTAGATTGATGACATGAATCCGAAATGTTGAAGATTACCCCTATCCCAAATTGGGGCAATAAATAAACTGTCGTAACGTTCTACTTCGAGTCAACCCCTGGAGTTGTTTGGAGCAGTTGAACGATCGCCTGAATGAACAGATCCGGCTCAATCGGTTTAGATAAATGTAACTGAAACCCCGCTAAAAGAGCTTGTTGACGATCAAGTTCACTGGCATAGGCAGTGAGAGCGATCGCCGGAATTTTGCCCCCGCGTTCGGGAGAAAATGCCCGGACCTGACGCATAAACATATAGCCATCAATATCCGGCATTCCGATATCACAAACTATCAGATCATAGCTATTGTGATTCAAGGCAATGAGTGCCTCCGCCGCAGTAGCGCACGAAGTCACCTGTGCCTGAGCTTCCTCCAAGGTAAAAGCAGCCAACTCCAGTAGATCCGGTTCATCGTCCACCACCAGCACACGCAGACCCTGTAAATTCTCCATCAGACCCACCGGAGGGCGATCGCCTGTATCGGGAGTCGGTTCCACGGACATCAGGGGTAAATAGACCGTAAAGGTTGACCCTAAGCCCTCACCGGGACTTTCCGCCATCACCGAACCCCCGTGCTGTTCGACAATATACCGGACGATCGCCAATCCCAACCCCAACCCGCCAAAAGAGCGCGTCGTCCCGCCATCTTCCTGACGAAAATATTCAAATACATAAGGTAAAAACTGGGGAGCAATGCCTTTTCCCGTATCCTGCACCTGAATCTGAGCCATTGAATCCACCTGAGCTAAAATCACCTCAATTTGTCCATTCGTTGGGGTAAATTTCACCGCATTAGAGAGCAGATTCCAGAACACTTGTTGTAAGCGAATTACATCCCCTGCCACTGGACTAGCAGTGGTATCAAATCGAGTTTCAATGTGAATAGATTTTGCCTCTGCTGCGAGGCTAACGGTTTCTAGCGCCCCAGTGAGAACCGAGCTTAAATTAACGGGTTGGACATTGAGGGTTAATTTTCCCCGTAAAATCCGAGAAACATCGAGTAAATCCTCAATTAATTGAGTTTGTAACAGGGCATTACGCTCGATGGTTTCTAAGGCTTTATCAATAGTTTTTTGGTCAAAGGTGCGAGAACGGAGCAACTTGGCCCAGCCTAAAATCGGATTGAGGGGCGATCGCAATTCATGAGAGAGGACCGCCAAAAATTCATCCTTAATCCGGTTAGCGGATTCCGCATCTTCTCTCGCCGCTCGTTCGCGCTTGAGGAGTTGTTCGCGCTCTCGTTCCATCTGTTTGCGCTGGGTCAAATCCAGGACAAACGCGATCGCCTTATCCTCCGTTTCTTCTAATCGGGCCGCCCCGAGTAACACCGGAACCCGACGACCATCCGCCCGGATACATTCCATTTCAAAAGGAGTAAACGCCCCAGTTTCTTGCAACTCCTGAGTGATGCTGCGATCGCCCTCAAAATATTCAGGAGGGGCAATTTTCAGCCAATGAATATTACCCGAGGCTAAATCAGCGCGAGTATAGCCCATCATTTGCAGAAATTCATCATTCGCTTCCAGTACGGGGCCCTCAATTTCCACAACAATCGCCCCAATAATATTCGATTCCACCAAGCGTCTAATCCGCGCTTCACTTTGGCGCAGCTCATCTTCTAGACGCTTGCGATCGCTAATATCAAGAGCCATGCCTCCAAGGAGTCGTCGTCCAGAGGCGTC
>CBFGOM010000159.1:0-15477 GCA_965650385.1 uncultured Oscillatoriaceae bacterium | reverse complement strand
GGGGCATAGCGGATAAAGTGCAGGGTATCTCCTAATCCTTGTTCCCCATATAATAAAAGTGTCTTGCCGGTTAAATCTGAACCCTCCCACCGAGGAACCTCAAAGTGAGGGAGGGCAGGATATCCTTTGATGCGCCACCGCCATTCATATTCGGCAAAACCGCCGGGGAAGTCTCCCGCAGTCAGGAGACTGAGGGCAAGGTTGAAGTGAGCTTCCGCAGAGTCAGGCTGGATTTTGAGGGCGCGGTGATAGGTGGCGATCGCGGCTGTAATTTGATGTTGTTCCAGGAAAACGGTTCCTAGGTTAATTTGGGCATCAATATACTGGGAATCTAAGGCAATCGCCCGCTGAAAACAAGCCATTGCTTCCGTAATTCTGCCTGCCTTGAGGAATAGATTCCCCAACGTGTTATGAGCTTCTGTATAGCTAGGTTCAAGAGTAGTCGCTTCCTGGATATGGGCGATCGCCTGGGTAACTTGTCCCAATTCTTGCAGGGCATTTCCGAGATGATAGTGAGCTTGACTATGATGGGCATCTAGGGCAATAACTTGGCGATAGTGCGCAGTCGCTTCGTGGAAATGTCCCTCGTCAGACAAGGCATTTCCCAGATTGTAATGGGCAGCGAGACAGTGGGAATCTACCGCGATTGCTTGTGCTAAATAGGAAATTGCCTCACTAGTTCTACCCAAACTGCGTAAGGCTGCCCCGAGATTGATATAGGCAGGGAGATAGCGGGAGTCGGCAACGATCGCTTGTTTGTAATACCCGACTGCCGTATTAATTTTCCCCCCTTGATGGGCGATCGCCCCTAACAGTTGCCACCCTTGCGCCTGATTGGGATGCTGTCGCAGTAACACCCGGCAACGGCGTTGAGCTTCAGCAAAATTGCCTGCTTCGTAATCCTGGCGTGCTAAGGCAAATTCTGAGGTAATTACCCCGGGTTCCTGTAAGACAACCTGTGTCGCCACCACCTCGGTTAAACATTCTGCCACCGTATCAAATACCCCTTGCCAGTCCCCCCGTTCCTCCTGACGAAACAGGCGCATGGTTGGATACCAAGGGGAATCTGAGCGATGCAGCATCCACCGCCAATCTGGCGCATAGCTTAACGCCACCCAGACGGGTTTACCCAATGCACCGGCTAAATGTGCGATGGAAGTATCCACCGTAATCACTAAGTCTAATTGAGCAATAACCGCAGCCGTATCGGCTAAATCCTGCAAGTGCGGGGCTAAATCTTCAATGGGAAGATTTTCTTGACGAATGCGAGTTTCTTCCTGTCCTTTTTGCAGACTATACCATTTAATGCCCGGAATGTTAAGCAGGGGGAGAAAGTAGCGCAAGGGACAGGAACGATAGCGATCGCCTTTATGTTTGGGATTTCCCGCCCAGACAATGCCTACCTTGAATCCCGGTGCATCTAATATAACGGGGGCTAACGTAGTGGGGGTGAGATAGGGAATCTCTCCCGGGATAGTCGCTAAGGTGGTTTCCAGGATGTGAGGTAAGCTTAACAGAGGAATCCACACATCAATTGGGGCTAATTCGGACCAATAGGCGCTGACGCGATCAATGCCCGGTACGCTTTGAAATAAGCGCACCAAGGGTTGGTTAACCAAGGCAACGACTCGCCCCCCCCGTTGGACGAGTAACGCGGCATAGCGGATGAATTGGATACAATCACCCAATCCTTGTTCAGCATGGAGTAAAATGGTCTTCCCTTCCAGATCGGAACCGTCCCAAAAGGGAGCAGGAATGGGGGGTAAATCCGGTGCTGCTTTCACCCGCCAGCGCCATTCATAGTCCCGAAACCCCGGGCGTAAGTCACCTTGAATCAGGAAGGCAAGTCCCCGGTTGTTATAGGCTTCCGAGTAATCCGGTTGTAGGCGCAAGGCAGTATTATAGCAAGCGATCGCCTCTTCGATTCGTCCTAAATCGTGCAACACCAACCCTAAATTATTGTAGCCTTGAGCATAATTGGGATTCCGGGTGATTGCCTGTTTAAAGTATGGAATAGCGGTGTCTAATTCGCCCAATTCATGCAACACCATTCCCAAATTATTATACCCATCCACATGGTTCGGTTGCAAGACAATCGCCCGATGAAACTGGGCGATCGCTGCTTCCCGATTCCCCAGTTCCCACAAGGCATTTCCTAAGTTGTAATGCAACCCGACTTCTTGCGGTGCATAAGGTAACGCTTGATGATAACAATCGACGGCTGCTTGGCAGTTTCCCTGAGCTTTTAAGAGCATTCCTAAATTGGTTAAAGCCACCGGATGGTTCGGCACTTGTTCCAACACTTTCCGATATAACCGTTCCGCTTTAGTTAACTCTCCCTTCTGATGAAATGCAATCCCTTGTCCCAGTTTAGCCCTTAATTTATCCGGGATTTGGGCGGCATTTTCTGTCCCGGCCAATGTTTCAATTAAAGCTTGTTTCACTGCATCAAAAACACTTTGCCAATCCCCCGGCTGACGTTGGCGAAACAGGCGCAAGGTGGGATACCAAGGCGAATCTGAGCGATGGAGCAACCACCGCCAATCGGGTGCGAAGGACAGCAACACCCAAGCGGGTTTTCCTAATGCCCCGGCTAAATGGGCCGCTGCCGTATCCACAGTAATAATTAAGTCTAATTCCGCCATGACTTCAGCGGTATCCTGGAAATGATTTAAGTGTGGCGCTAAATCTGTAATGGGGACTAGAGAGCCGATTTGCTTGAGTTCATCCGAGTCTTTTTGTAAGCTGTAAAAGCTAATTCTTGAGTCTTTTAATTCTTCTACTAATTGGGTAAAATAAGACAAGGAACAAGACCGTTTAATAGAGGTGGGATTCTCTTGATTTGCCGCCCAAACTATGCCAATTTTGAAAGAGGGAGAAGGGAGGAGATGTTCTGAGGGAGCATTCACAAGAGATCCCCCCTTCTTAAGGGAGGAGTTAGAGGTATTTGGATCATTGGGTAGTAAAGATACTTCAGCCCTCGTCGCAGGGGGGCTTTGTTCCGATCGCCCCACCCTTCCAGGATGCCGGGGACGCACCATGAGATAGGGAATCTCACAGGGAATTGTGTCTAACGTTGTACCCAAAATGCGCGGTAAACTCATCAGAGGGGCATGAACATCAAACGCCGGTAAAGGTTCATCCCGCAAAACCAGGATATCCACGCCTTGTAGCTGTTTTAACAAGGGAAATAAGGGGGGATAACATTCCAGGATTACCCGCCCTCCCAGGGCTGCGACAAGGGGAATATAACGGATAAATTGTAGGGTATCTCCGAATCCTTGCTCACTATGAAGGAGAATAGTGCGCCCGGTGAGGGGGGAACCATCCCATACAGGTTGCAGAAACAGGCGGGGTTTGAGGGTTGGGGTTTGCCAGCGCCATTCATATTCAATGAATCCTTGTCGGTAATCCCCGGAAATCAGGAGGGAAAGGGCGCGATTCCAATGGAACATCACGGTGTGAGGTTCGATCGCGATCGCCCGATCATAACAAGCAACTGCCTCAGCTAAATCGCCATAATCGTGTAAAGCGACGCCGAGGTTATAGTGAAATTCCGCTGAATCGGGAGAGCGATCGCAGACTTGCCGATATTGTGCGATCGCCGCTTCTAAGTCTCCCAATTCTTTCAGCGCATTCCCAAGATTCGTCTGAATTTGTAGGTCCTGCGGATCTAAGGTAAGGGCTTGCTGATACTGGGCGATCGCCTCTGGAATCTCTCCCCGTTCCAGGTACAAATTGCCTAAATTGTAGCAGGCTTTGGTATAATCACCCCGCAGGGCGATCGCTTGGCAGTAATGGGCGATCGCTGCTGTCTCTTGTCCCTCCAACTTCAGGGAATTTGCCAGATTGTAATGTAACTCTGGCACATTTGGATATACCTTAATGGCTTGCTGATACCAACTGATTGCCCCTACATTGTCTCCTTGTTGGGCACAGATTGTTCCCAACAAGTGCAATGCTAGAAGGTTCTCCGGTTCCCGATGCAAGATTTCCCGACATAGCGTTTGTGCCAGGGCAAAATTCCCAGTTTCGCACTGTTTTTGAGCCATTTCCAAACAGTGCGAAACGGAGAGTTGTGAGTAAGGGTTCGCGGATTGATTCACGTCCATTATTTAAAAGCTATCCGGGAGGGTGATGAGCTGAAATTTACGCCAACAAACAAGCCACGGGAAACATGATATATTCTAGGAAAAATAGTTTCCAAATAAATTGATAGCAAGCGGCGATCGCCACTTTATCTTCTAAATCCACCTTGCGACTGCGCCACCATAGTCCTGCCAATGCCACACCATGAGCGATCGCCAAGACAAAAGGATTGACTTGAGGGAGCCACAAAAACGCGGCTACACTGGTAGCAATATAACAGAAAGCGATGACCCATCGGGCTAAATCGAAGACAGTACGCGCACCTAAATGCAGGGTCCAGGTGTTAATCTGATAAAGCCGATCGCCTTCCATATCAGGAATATCTTTAAAAATCGCGATCGCAAAGGTAAAGCCTAAGACAAACAATGTCAGCGCCCAGATTGAGGGGGGAATCATCAAGGTACTCTCCCCTTGCATGACCCATTGGTAATGTAAAAACAACCCTAAATTAACAATAATTCCACGCACGGTAAAAATGCAAAAGGACGCCCAAAAGGGAAACCGTTTTAAGCGGATAGGCGGCATCGAATAAACCGTTCCCAATCCCAAACTAATTCCCACCGTTGCCCACAACCAAGGTCCTTGCAAATAGGCTAAAATAACGGCTAAAATTCCCGTAATCCCTACAATAATTTGCCCTTGCTTACGAGAAAATTCACCAGCAGCAACAGGTAACTCAGGCTTATTAATTTGGTCAATTTCGATATCAAAAAGTTGGTTTAATCCAACAATATAAACATTTCCACACAGACAGGTAAACCAGGTTCCCCATAAGGGCAATAGGGCTTTCCAAGTCAGGCTATCCCCCGAAAAAGCCCAGGCGATCGCAAACAAACCAATCGCACTCAAACTCGTGCCAATAATCGTATGAGGGCGGGTAAATTTCCAGAAAGAATAAAGCCAGGGGGCATATTTCTGGACTACATTCATTTCAGCCGGTTGAGAAACCGCAGGAGGAGAGGGAGAAAGTTGGCTCATAATCTAGCTAAAATATAGACTCACCACAACAGCAAAAACGCTCAAGAACAGTTAGGATTTCGTCCCACAGAGTAACCCATATCGAATTAATCCTTGCTTGTATCCATCCCGCATCAATCCTAGAGCAAGTGCCCCTTGAATGGTTTGCCAACCGGAGAATAATAATCCCCAAAGAACCGAGGGGTCAAAGGCAGAATCAATGACAAAATCCCAAAAGGGAGCCACTGCTGTGGACCAATCCGCAACCTGAATTCCTTCAAATCCAATTTTTCGGGCAATTGTCTCATATTCAGGTAAAGAAATTACATAAGGTAGACAATAAACCTTGTAAATTTCCATTAATTGATGCCGTTCGCGATCGCTCAGAGGTTCACAGGGTGGTGCGATGGGACGATGACACCAAGTTGCCATCATCAACGCGCCTCCTGGGGCAAGTACCCGATAGCATTCCTGTAAAAACTTCTTTTTATCCGGCATATGTTCGCCACTTTCCAGCGTCCAGACGAGATCAAAGGAATCATCTGCAAAGGGCAATTCTAGGGCATTGGCGACACGAAACTCAGCCCTTGCCCCCGGGGTCATGCTCACCGCCTCCGGACCCGAGGATGTAGCAATTCCGGCTTCTCTAGCTCGTTCTGTAGCCCGGGCTGCCTGGACCGGACTCAGTGTAATTCCTGTTGCGCTGGCGTTAAACTTTTGTGCTAAGTATAAAGAGCTACCACCGATGCCACACCCGACATCTAAAATTGTAGCAACCTGGCTATTGAGGTCCTTGGACAACTGCACCCCGGTCCAAGTTAGGAGTTCCTCAATCAAGTCAATCTGTGCCTGTCGTCGATCTAACCGGCGATCGCCCCTCTCTCCGTAATACCCATGATGCATGTGTTCCCCCCAAACCCGTTCCCATAGTCCGGAGGAAGCATCATAAAATTGCTGAATTTGCTCGTACAAGTTGCTTGTCATCATGGCTGGTCAACACTCAGAAGCCCTTGGCTTACAGTAAAGCAGCCTCTATTGTAAACGATCGTGAACCCATTGGAAAAATCTGGCTTATGTTAGTAAAACGTGCGCTGTTTATCGGGGATTTCTCTAAAATAAAAGTAACTCACCAGATTTTTTGGGGATATTCTGTTCCCATTTTCCTCTCGGTCTGTGCAGCAATTTTGGTGTATTTTAATGGAGTCAGGCGAGTCAATGACACCTCAGAACAGTTAGATGCAGTTCGGATGCGTGTGGATGAAGTAGAAGCGTTAGCTTATAGCATTATTGCCATGCAACGAGCAGCCCGGGCTTATATTGTTTCTAGGGATATTAATGAATTAGAAGCGTATGAGCAGTGGGATAATACGTTTTATGAACAGTCTGAAAAATTACGATATTTAATTCAAAGTCCAGAGCAACGAGCGAATCTTCAAGAGATTATTGAATTAGGCGATCGCGTCAATGAATTTGACCGCCGCTTAATTTCTTATATTGAACTCTCCAAGGCGAATAAAGCCCAGCAAACTGCTCGCAGTGGAGAAGGCAAACTCGCCGCCAATCGCCTTAAAGAACTAGTAGAAAAGTTTACAGCCACAGAACAAGTGATTTTAGCACAGCGCAATCAAGAGCGTGCAGATGCTTTAATATTTCTATCTCAAGTTGTCTTTGGAACCGCTGGAATCACTGCCTTGTTAGGCATGACTATCGGCGCTAAAATTTCCGCAGCGATCGGGCAAAAAATGAATCAGCAAGCAGCGGCGATCGCCCAATCCGCTGCGGAAATTGCTGCTACTATTGAACAACAGGAACGTAGCGCTGCTTTTCAATCCGCTGCCACCACCGAAACCACCACCACCCTCGATCGCTTAAGTTTTTCCTCTCAACAAGCAGCAGAGGAAACCACCCATTCATCTGCCTGTGCCGATCGCGCCTTGACCCTCGCAAATCAAGGAACTCTATCGGTTACTCAAACTTTAGCAGCAATGGCAACTTTGGAACAAAAAGTGCAGGATATCGCCCAAGAAATCCGCTGTTTAAACCAACAAACCCATCAAATTGCTGATATTGCTCAATTAGTAGGTCAGTTAGCCACTCAAACGAATATGCTGGCCTTAAATGCGGCGATTGAAGCTATTCGGGCGGGGGATAAAGGTAGAGGATTTGGGGTAGTTGCCACTGAAATCCGCAAACTCGCCGATCGCAGCAAAGAATCCGCTGATAAAATTCACATCTTACTCCAAGATATTGAAACCACCCTCGGTTCTACTATCAAAGCTACGCAAGAAGGAACTACTAGTGTTACCGCCAGTAGTCAGATCACGCAACAAACCGCAGAGGCATTTCAAGGCGTTCATATCGCGATCAATGAAGTGGTTGCCAGTACCGCTGAAATTGCCTTAGTTGCTAAACAACAAGCTCAGGCCATTAATGAAGTGCTTGATGCCACCAATACTATTGATATCTCCGCGCGAGAAAATGCCGCAGGAATCACTCAAGTCAAAATCGCCATTCAACAACTGAATGATGCAGCCCAACAGTTACAAGCAATAGTCTAGGAACGTATTGGATTAATTGAATAAAATTTTTAAAGGAGATTTTTTTGCTATTTAGCTGGGCTAGGTTGGTCTTTTATTAGTTGGCTATTCTCAAGTTAAAATACTTTTATTGCTCAATCAATCGTTAAAACTATGGTATAATTTCATCAATTTTTCCATTCATTGCTAACTTGAAAATGCTTGAAACTGCGCTTTTACACCGGAAACTCTCTCCAAATTTTAACTCAGTCTTTTGCAATTGTTGCCGGGTTCATTCCCAATGGCAATGCGACACAAATCTACTGGCAGATGTCCTGAATCCGAGACAAGCTGGGCAGAACTTTTCCCGCCCTTCTCTGAGGCAAATTGTCACTGAAAATCATCACTCCCCTGAACATTTACCCCCTAGCGTCGAACCCCTGGACAATTCTTTAATCACCGAATCAGAACAGTGGGTTAGCGAGGCGATCGCCCGGTTTGGGGGATTAGATGCAATCATGACTTCAGCTTACGGAGTTGACCCCAAAGGTGGCATTCCAGATACTCTACTAGACCGTCCATTTACTAGACGTAAATTCCTGCAACAAGTGGCGATCGCTGCTGCCTTGACAGTTCTCCCCAATTGCACTATTCCTGAACCCGAAAAACCCGAATCATCCCCAGGGAGCCAATTAGAAAAAACTCATCTCAAAATCGGCTTTCTTCCCATCACTTGTGCCACCCCGATTATTATGTCTGAACCCCTGGGATTTTATCAGAAATATGGATTAAATGTAGAACTCGTAAAAATGGACAATTGGGAACAGGTCAGAGATTCGGCAATAGCCGGAGAACTAGATGCCTATCATATGCTCTCTCCCATGCCCATTGCCATGACCTTGGGCCTGGGGTCGCAACCCTTTTCCGTCAAACTTGCCAGCATTGAAAATATCAACGGTCAAGCCATTGTTTTAGCCTTGAAATACCAAAATAAAGTCAAAGAAGCCAAAGATTTTAAAGGCTTAACCCTGGGCATTCCCTTTCTGTATTCGATGCATAATTTATTATTGCGATATTATCTAGCTAGTAATAATATTAATCCTGATCGAGATATTAACCTCAAACCAGTCCCGCCTCCCGAGGCAATCGAATTAATGAAATCGGGAGAAATTGATGGCTTTCTGATGCCCGATGGCAATGCCCAACAAGCCGTTTATGAAAAAGTCGGGTTTATTTATCTGCTCACCAAAGACCTATGGAATGGACATCCCTGCTGTTCATTTGCCGCCTCTAAAGCTTGGATTGATGACCATCCCAGTACCTTTCGTGCTTTGAATAAAGCAATTATTGATGGTTGTAATTATGCTAGAAATCCCGGGAATCGTCGGGAAATTGCTCAGGCGATCGCCGCACCAGAATACCTGAATCAGCCGCAATCCGTATTAGAATCCGTCTTAACCGGAACCTTTGACGATGGATTAGGGAACCTCAAAACCGTAAGTGATCGCATTGATTTCGACCCCTATCCTTGGAAAAGCTTTTCCTACTGGATTACGTCCCAGTTTGCCCGATGGGGGATGTTGGACCGGCAAACTGTTCCCCATGAGGCGATCGCGGACGATGTATTTCTCACCGGATTAGCCCGACAACTCGCCAAGCAATTGGGACAGACCCCACCCACCATCATCCTGCGAGATGAAAAACTCAAATTTGGCCTTTTCGACCCCAGCGAACCCGACGCCTACCTACAAGCACAAATTCAAAAACATGGATTTTAGAACCCTTCGGGAAACCCTTTTGGGATGAACGGATGGGGATAACAGATAGAAAACCCCCAGGAAATGGCATTTTCGGGGTCCCTGTGGTATCCACATCAGCCGATCAAACCAAAAATTGCCCCCGACTGCCAAGAAGTTGAAAGGAGATCGACGCTTCATCCTAAAATCAAAACAATCTAACCGCTAAAATATCATGACCGTTGCTAGAACCATTTGTCTTGGCTTTCTGGTAATCATTGCGATCGGGACCCTTCTGCTGCTGCTGCCCATCTCCACCAGTAATGGGACCTGGGACAATTTCGTAACCGCCTTATTTACCGCAACCTCCGCCGTCTGCGTCACTGGCTTAGTCGTTGTTGATACTGGGACCCATTATTCCGGATTAGGCCAATTTTTCATTGTCTTGCTGATTCAACTTGGTGGACTCGGTTACATGACCGTCAACACCTTTTTGCTGCTGCTACTGGGACGGCGCTTGGGATTGCGAGATCGGGTAGCCCTTCAACAATCCTTAGATACCACAGAAATGTCCGGTGTGGTCCCCTTAGTGCGTTCCATTATTGCCTTGACCTTAGTCTTTGAACTAACCGGGATGTTCTTACTGCTGTTCGTTTTTACCCCAGAGTTCGGCTTAGACAGAGGCTTGTGGCTTTCAATTTTTCATAGTGTCAGCGCTTTTAACAATGCTGGGTTCAGTTTGTTTCCCGATAATTTAATGGGCTATACCGGATCCATCCCGGTGAATTTGGTGATCACCTTCTTGGTGATTTTTGGGGGGATTGGCTATCAAGTCATCATGGAAATGTATATGTGGGTGCGCGATCGCATTTCCAAAAATCCCGAACGGGTCGTCTTTTCCCTTCATTTTAAAATCGTCACCAGTACCACCCTAATACTCCTAACTGTAGGCACCCTCGGCCTTTTCTTCACCGAATCCCAAAATCCCGAAACCTTGAAAAATATGGGGTTCCTCGAACGCCTGCTCAGTGCCTGGTTTCAGTCCGTCATCAGCCGTACCGCCGGATTTAACAGCATTGATATCGGTAAAATGACCACAGCGGCCCTCTTTATCATCATTGCCTTGATGTTTATCGGGGCCTCTCCAGGCAGTACCGGAGGCGGCATCAAAACCACCACAGTGCGCGTACTGGCAAGCGGCACCGGTTCTGTACTTCAGGGACGCACCCAGGTCCTCTGTTTTGATCGCCAAATTCCCCCCGAACTGATTTTGAAAGCCGTTGCCGTGGTCGTCAGTTCCCTCGGCGTTGTCATTCTCTCCACCCTTATGCTGGCGCTTAGTGACCCCCAGAGCGAATTTATCGCGCTTCTGTTTGAAGTTATCTCTGCCTTTGCCACTGTTGGTTTGTCGATGGGTATCACCGCAAACCTCTCTACCCTAGGCCAACTTGTACTCATTGTCACTATGTATGTAGGCCGGGTGGGAATGATTATGCTTATGAGCGCCATTATCGGAGACCCCAAACCAAGCAACATCCGCTATCCGGAGGAAAATTTGTTAGTGGGATGATGGGATTGGGGAGATAAGGGAGATGTTCAACGTTCCGACTTCAGTCGTTTCCTCCCTCTCTTCCCCATCCTCCCCAATCTTTATATTCTTAAGTACAAATCCCCTCAGAAAGTTGGTACTCTAACAAAAGTAAATCATGCTCTGGCCGTCACAACCTCTCCGCTGAGGGGGCGCAATAGATTCCAGGCCCTGGATTCAAAAGGCAGTTGGCGGCACTCACGAATGAGATGGCATTTCGAGTGACATCTGAATCCATTGATTCCAATCCAAGGTAGCATCAGTGAATCTATCCTCTTTGAATTTCTTTCGCAATCTGCGTTCAGACAATAAGCAATTCGCCGTGATCGGGTTAGGGCGCTTCGGTCGCGCCGTCTGTGATACCCTACACGGATTGGGCTATGAAGTGCTCGCCATTGATGTAGATGAGAAAAAAGTCACCCAAGCAGTGAGCGAACAATTTGCGGCACACGCATTACAACTGGACACCACTGAACCCGCAGCAGTTCAACAGGCAGGAATGACGGATTTCGATACGGTGATTGTCGCGATCGGGAATTTCTTGGCTGAGAGTATCATTACGACCCTTAACCTCAAGGAGGCTGGGGTAAAGCACGTTGTTGCGAAAGCTTCCTCAGAAATTCACATGAAAATGCTCAAAAAAGTAGGGGCTGATCATGTGGTATTTCCAGAACGGGAAATGGGTTGTGCTTTGGCGCGTACAATCACCACTCCCAGTATCCTCGATCGCTTTGAACTGGACCCAGAACATAGCATCGTAGAAACCATCGTACCCCCCTCTTTCCACGGTAAAACCATTGCCGAACTGGAACTTCGCAATCGCTACGGTCTAAATGTCCTAGCCGTCAGCCAAGATGAAAAATTTGAGATTAATCCCCCCGCAAATCGGCGACTTCTGGGCGGAACGGTGATGGTTGTGATCGGCGCGAATAAGGCGATTGATCGGTTGAGACCTTAAGAAAACTGGCGGGCACAGGTATCAGAGTCCGTTTCTAAAACCCTCAAACAATCTTTGTAGAGATGTGACCCGGTTGCATCTCTATATCTTTTCAACTGTGAGGAATATTTTAGGCTGGGAGTTCCGGAATTAAACTATACTTAGAGCCTATAAGTTATCAAAAAATCATTCTGATGTTGGGTAAATTCTTTAAAAAACCTTCTGCTGAACTGGGCGATCGCGTTCCCCCTGGACAACATCTCGCTACGGGGTTTCCCGTCCTCACCTATGGGGATACTCCGCAAATTTCGCGCGATCGCTATTCTTTAAAAGTCTGGGGTCTGGTGGAACCTCAAACCTTTACCTGGGATGACTTAATGGCAATGCCCCAACAGGAGTTTACCGCCGATTTTCACTGTGTCACCCGCTGGTCTAAACTCGATGTCAAGTGGAAGGGAATCAAAGTCTTAGATTTCATGAAGCACTTGGCGGTAGATCCCAAAGCTATTTGCATCATGGAACATTGCTACGGTGATTATACCACCAATATTGCGATCGAGGACTTCCTGCGAGAAGAAAACTTTTTCGCTCATACCCTATTTGATGAACCCCTGAGTCCCGAACATGGAGGTCCCCTTCGCCTTGTGGTTCCTCATCTTTATGCGTGGAAAAGTGCGAAATGGATCAATGGGTTAGAATTTTTAGCGGAAGAAGCATCAGGCTTTTGGGAACGCAACGGTTACCACCATCGAGGAGAACCCTGGGCAGAAGAACGCTATAGTGACTAAAGTTCATCCTGTGCTTAAGGGTCTTAATTGTTAAACATCCCAACTTCAGGGGTTGTTTCCTCCTTTCTAGTAACGTCTGTAATCGTTATTTCCCGTTCAACATCACAACTGCCGTTGTTTATAAAAATCGTGCCTAAATTCTGGAGAGGTTTGACGAGCGCTCCAGGGGTGACCCGCTGGACAATCGGCGATCGCTTTTAAGCTCCTGATCTCCTCCTCATAAAAATACCTGCTCCTGGGGTGAGGAGCAGGTTTTTCAAAGGAAGGTGTACCAGCATGTTTATCTTTCTGGTTCTATTGTGCAATGAGTTTTCAGGCTTGTCATCAGGAAAAATACGAGGGTTGGCTGTGGCGACATCCGTAATTTTGCTGACCATCCTAGGCTCCCAGACCCTCGCCTGCTTTCCAGATTGTAGAGCTTTATAAACAAACCCCAAATTAAAATATCCCTATATCTTTTTGGGTTTCAGTGGCCGACCCATTAATAGGGGGCAATCCACTCCAGGAAAGCCCCCTTCTGGATCTAACTGCTCGTTTCTTCTATTCCGAGTCAGTTGGGCTACGTTGCCTCAAAATTCCAGACCCAGGTCAAAATCCGTACGACTCATTTCGCCTTTAGCTTTTATCGGGATTAGTTTAACCCAATTCCTCATCATCTTGTGGGGGATGGGGAAATATTTTTGCCATCATGTAGCGTGGGTTCAAGTGTCCCATTTCCGGCTGGGGACTGTCCCCGCCATCGGGGGGTGCAATACAAATAGCAGTTTGGTGAACTCCAACCATAATTGCCATGACTCTGTTAATGATCCCATCGATCTGCTCGATCAGGTTTTGTGCTCGATCTAAATCCGGTGTCAAAATAAAAAAGGTTTTGACTCCCGTTGGGGAAGGCGCAAGGCCAAATTGACATTCTCGTAATAATTCCTGAGTCTGGCGATCTACGGAGTCGTAGAACCGATTGAACAAGGCTTGATAAAATGATTCAGCAAGCTGGCGATCGCCAAAGCTGGGTTTATACAACATAATGACTCTCAAAGGTAACAGCGTTTCTAGGGCTTGAAAATACGGCTATGGTTTTAGTGTGGCCGTTTTTAATGTGACTCACTGCGATCGCTATCCGGGGACACCGTGACTCTCATCAGAATTTGCAGTGATGCAAATCCGGGTTAGGTTGTGTTTTCGGACCGACTTTGCAGGGTTTCCACGAGGCTACTTTGGCCTCAACTGTGCTGTTGCCGCAGTCGGCATTCGGGCAACCCGCTTACAGATTTATCCTCAAAAGGCGGGTCAGGTTTTAGGGAGGAGTATTGATCCCCAGCGGGTTGTATTCATAAGTTAGAACTGATACGCCAAAGACCCCGCTTCTCTGTTTTCGTTCCTTTTCGACTCCTTTTACCCTGAAGGAGCGAATTTCTACAAGGTGGCTGACTCCTCGTGGGATCTTAGCGCGTTTTTTTACGATGTCCCTCTGGTTTCAGGTTACTCTAAGCGGGCGCAATCTCAATCTAACTTCCAGACTCGTGATCTTTGGGTTAGAACCGCTAGGGTATTCCTTGACTACCGGGCTAAGGGTGCAAACGGACGCTAACTGTTCCGAATGTCGCACCGCGATCAATTCTACTCCTATCTTTCCTCTTTTCACTCGGTTATCAACTAATGTAACGATTTTTTTTCCCAAAACTCTAAGACTAAAGGGGAATACCATAGAAATTTCTATCATCAGGTATAGATTCAACCCAGTTTAGGACCCCCAAGATCCAGGTGATTTCGCCGCTACAATGCGATCGCCACTGAATGTTACGGTAACTTAATCGACCGAAACAGGTCTGTCTTTGATAACAATTCCTCCCTAGTAGGTTGACAAAACTAACCGCTCATGAAGTTTCTTAAACTACATCAGAGGTCATAGGATCAGGGACTGTTCCCCTTGCACGATCAATCTGCGACTTGACCGAAAGACGGTTCAGGGGTGAGGGGTGGGCGATCTGTTGCCGCGATCGCACTGGAATGGCTAGACTGTAATTTTAACAAAGCTCCGTTGATGAACCCCTGATTTAAGAGGTTAGACTATGGCAAACTATGACCTGCGAGGAGAACTCTATCGCGGCTGGATCGTTGTTCCGATTCTGGCAGAAGATATATTTTTTTATGAATTTCATAGTCCCGAGGGATATCGGAATATCAACCTCAGACCCTTTGATACTCCTGAAGATGCGATCGCCTGCGCCCGAGATGAAATCGATCAAATCATTGAAATTTTTGCAAAGGCTGCTTAACCTCAGCGAGTTGCTACCCCATCCATAACTCATTCTTAAGACGTCCGTATCGTCTTACATCTATCGGACCAGAAACCCAGTTTCTGGTTCTCATCTTCTTTGTGTAAATGAGCAAAGCTTCTCTCAAAACAACCCAGTTTCTCATCCCTTCCTGAACCCGCCTCCCCAAAACTCGCTTTCCGGATCAGACTACTAGACATAGCAGTTATCAAGCCATCGAAGTCCACTGATTGGGTCCAAGTTCCCCTTTCTCAGGTGGATTTAGAGCGATCGTTCGGAACTCAGGCGATCGCAAACCGCCATATCATCTCCCTTCGCCTAGAAAACCCAGTGTTCGCTTCCCACCCGCTTGCATCTCAGGATTAGACTTCCCCATCCCCGAATCTGATAAGCCCACCTTATGAGTTTGATTAGAAAAAACTGGGTAATAACCCCTTTACAAACCGTTACAAACCCGTTAATCTAAAAACATCATAACCACCTCGAAAACCAAATAGCAATCATAAAACTATGACCACCACATTACAGCA
>CBFGOM010000158.1:0-15659 GCA_965650385.1 uncultured Oscillatoriaceae bacterium | reverse complement strand
GCCACCTCCCTAAGCATGGAAAATTCTCCAGTCAATAGTTATTTAAAATATTTAACCAGTAATTGTCCTACTTTTAATGACGAATTGCCAAGCTCAAAGTCTTGCAACGGATGGCTCAAAAAGCTATAGTAATCAATTACAACAGGAAGCCACCTCCCTAAGCATGGAAAATTCTCCAGTCAATAGTTATTTAAAATATTTAAACAGTAATTGTCCTACTTTTAATGCTGAGTCTTTAGCGCATATAAAGACTATCCTTCAAAATACCCGATGGGAAGACCCTAGTTCTGCTATTGATTTCAATAACGTGGCCGTAGTTGCACTGGTTGAAGCTGAACAGTGTTGGGATATTTCCCTGCGGAATATGTATATAGAGATAGCATTAGAAGCTTTAAACGAGGGGAGAAAGTTAGAAACCTATCCTCTATGTTCCGCCCATTTATCTCTCCTCTTAGCTATGATGGGAGAAATGGAGCAAGCCATGCAACTCGCCTTTCCCCTCTGGATGAAAACACTTCATTTTATCTATGGTAATTCGGGCAGTATTCTCCCTGCGATCGCTTATATTCCTTCAAAGACTAATTGCGGCAAATCTCAAGGCATTCATAAAATTTTACAGGAAACGTTATCCGCTAAAACGGGTTATATTCAATCATTATTATTATTGACAGAAGCTTTGTCACGTTCCCTGCTCGTTTTTTATAATAGACAGGGATTGAGAATGCTACATCTAGCACAGCAAATTTTTCCCTCCTTAGCTACTGTTAATTTAAAACTGGGTATTTCTTCCCTAGTCAATTATCAACTAGAAGGACTACTCTACCTACATCGGGCTAGAGAAGCCGATCCAGACAATGCAACCATCGTTCAAGCCCTTTACTTAGCGCATCGGGAACTAGAACAGACAGATGATGTAGAAAATTTCTGGTTGAGGGAAGGTGAGAAATTACTTCAAAAAAATCCTGAATCTTTAGAAGCCCAATGGGCTAGATTAGCCCAGAACAGCCATTTTACTTCTGTACCGTTTGATCAGCAAGTATTATTAGCCGTTGAACCCAGTTTTCGCAGCATTGTGACCAGTGTTCTAATAGCTGAAGGAGACTGGTTTGAAACCGAAATAGAGTTTTGGCGAACTTGGATTAAACCAGGAATGACCGTGATAGATGTGGGCGCGAATGTAGGAGTCTACACATTTAGTGCAGCACGACAAGTGGGAGAGGTAGGTCGAGTAATTGCTGTTGAACCGTTCTCTGGATGTGTTCGGTGTTTGGAAGAAACCTGTAGAATCAATCAGTTAAGCTGGGTTAAAGTCTATGCGGGTGCAGCCAGTGATCAGAATGGAACCGCCTTATTATCCCTATCAAGTGCCAGTGAACTGAACGAAATTGTGTCGCCTTCCCAAGCTGGAGAAATGAACCCGAATGCTGTTGAAGAAGTAACCTGCTTGACTATCGACAGCTTGATTGAGGCAGAAACTTTAACTCAAGTCGATTTTATTAAAATTGATGCGGAAGGTCACGAACTCTCGGTTTTACTGGGGAGTCAAAGAGTATTATCTGAGTTTAATCCGGTCATTTTGTATGAAAATCGGGCCGGAAGTCAAGGAAGTAATCGACCTGTTGCTGATTACCTTACTGGTAGAGGATATCAATTATTTCGTTACCAACCTTATGTGCAACAATTAATTCCCATTGATATGGAAGAGGAAGATTGGCAGAAGCAACTTAATCTAATTGCCTTGCCAGTCGAACAACTAAATTTACACTTAAAATAGCCAATCATTCAAAAAAAGGATCTTAAATAAGATGTCATTTTTTCTAGAAAGTTTAAACAAGAGTGGGCATTTAGATCGGCTCCATATGACGCTTTGTAATGTTGGATCTCGGAAGATAGGGAGTCAAGATGACTATGCTACCAAAGGATGGAGTATTTTTGCACCCCGATTGACTATTTATGGATTCGATGCCGATCCCGATGCTTGCGATCTAGCCAATGCAGATTTAGAAACGAGATCGATCAATTGGACTGAACAACATATTCCTGTGGCCCTAGGGGGAGCGGTGGGTGAATCTACTCTTTATGTAACCCAAGATCCGATGTGTAGTTCACTTTATCAACCAAATGAACCTTATTTAGAGCGGTTTGCAGGACTTTCAGATTTAGTAAACTTGGATTTTACTGTAGAAATTGAAACCACTAGTTTAGATACAATTACTCAAGAGTTGGGAATTGAAACAATAGATTTCCTACAACTAGATATTCAAGGTGCAGAGCTTGATGTGTTAGAAGGTGCTGCGCGTGTTCTAGAAACCAGCGTTTTAGCAGTTCAAGTGGAAGTAGAATTTTCACCCTTATACTTAAATCAACCTTTGTTTGCCGATGTAGATAGTTATATGAGGAAGGCTGGGTTTACACTATTTGATTTAGCAACTTCTTATCGCCCTCGCACACGCTCACCTATCGTTTCTCCCCAGCATCCCGGTCAATTGCTTTGGGGCGATGCGTATTACTTTCGAGATCTCATTCAAAAAGAAAATAGTGGAAGTAATCTATTGAATCCAGAGCATATTTTTAAACTTGCTTGTATTGCGGACGTTATGGATTTTCCAGACTATGCATTAGAATTGTTGGAATATTTAACCCTAGAATATGGTAAAAAAGATATCAGTTATAACTACGCTGATAACATTGTAGAAAGTTTGGCTAAATTTCCCGAATTCAAAAACCAGTTAGGTTCATTGTCGGTTATTGAGAAAATTCGAGATTTTAGTAAAGATTACCAATTGTAGTGGTAACCGGATAATCAACTAGGGATAGCTTAAGTTTAATCAGTCTTGAGATAATTATCCCACATTTGCTGATACGCTTTCTCCATTTCCCTCGTAAACTTTTGTGCATTCCATAGGGGAGCAGTTTCACGAGATCGCCGCAGTCGCCAGAAGATATCTTGCCGCAAGCATGAATCCGTGCCTAGACGGATACCCCATTCTACATATTCCTCATCCGTCCAAGCAATCCCCTCAGTCACACCGACATTCATCATCATCGTATAGCTATTACGGGCTGCAAATTGCTCTCCCACCCGTGTTACTAGAGGAATACCCATCCACAAGGTTTCTAACGTTGTTGTTGCACCGTTGTAAGGATAGGTGTCCAAAACCACATCAGCAATACCTAAGTTAGCGCGATGAATCGCTTCTGAATTATCTCTGGGTAAAAAGATAACGCGTTTTGGATCTACCCCTTCTTGTTCTGCTAACTGAGTAAAGAAACTTTTGATTGCGTCTGGATCGGCTAACCCTTTTACTAAAAAGTAACTATTGGGAACTTCTTTAAGAATCTTCATCTGGAGTTGTGCAGTATGAGGATGGCGCTTATAGCCTCGCTGACCGCTGAAATACAACACTGCATCATTGGGAATCCCTAACAGATCGCGCCGCAGGGTGGGAACACCCACCTCAAACCCATCTACCGCAATATATGTTTCGGGCAAACGCCAAATTTTTTCCCTGTAGTAATCTTGAGCCGATTCTGGTAAGACGTATGGATCGGCTATAAAATAGTCAATGGCTGGAATTCCCGAAGCATCCCATCCCAACCATGTCGCTTGCACGGGCGCGGGCTTTTGTGCCATGATTTCACAGCTTATATCTAGGGTAATGCTATCGAGATCAATAAGAATATCAATTTCATCCTTACGAATCTGATCAGCCATTTTTAAGCTACTAATCGTGTAATGTGCTTCAGCGAAATGGCGAACGTACCATTCTTCTAAGGGTGAACCCTGCCTATCCTGATTTGTAAAATAGCCGATCGGGTAAAAGCGATTGCGATCCTGATAATGCAATAACCACCGTGCTAACCAGCCCACTGAATGCTCTTTAAAACAAGAGGATAAGTATCCAATTCTTAAAGGTTTAATCTGGCTAGATTTCTGAAGATTAAGAGTCTGTCGCTGTAATAGGTTGGGGAATGTTGGACTTTGAGCTGTGAGGTTTTTCTCAAAATTAGTTTGACCCAATTGGGCTACTTGATTTTGAATAGGTCTGTTCTCCCTTGGGTCATCTAAAATATAGGGTGCAAAAAAATAGGAGTTGAAGAGACGTGAAACTTCAATGAATGAAAATTTTTGAGAGGAATCTTTGATTAAAGATAACAAAAGTGATTTTTGATTATGGAATGCTGACAGAGCTTCTGTAGTCGCTCCTCCAGCACTCATCAAACATCGAATTATTAAATGATCCGCGAATATTTTATCTAGTAAATTTTCCGCTAAACTATAACATTCCTTTGACGTTTCTATACTTTTTTGATATTGACAATTTTTTTCATAAAAAGCTGTCAAATGTCTTAAATTTTCTAGATTTTTAGGGTCAAATCTCCAATAGGCTTCTGCCAATTGTGCTGCCACATCAGATCGGTGTTGGGTATAAGCTAAGTTTAAGGAGATCGGTAGCACGATACTCAACACAGAGGAGGGCTTTTCACAATAACCCAAGGCGGCTTCTACAAACTCTAGCGCAGCGGTGTGGAAGGGAACCTCCTCTAAAACTAATCGCAACGTTTGTAGGAGAAGAGTAGAATCCACATCTACTTGAGACTTATCCTGCAAGAGTTCAATTACTCCCCAATCTTTCAGATCATCACCTGTAAACCTCTGTTCCTGGATAGATCCCTGAATTAACCGGAACAAATTATTAAGATCAGTGGGATTAATTTCCTGAATCTGCCCCCGGATTAACCACACCAAAAAAGTTTCTTCGAGACTTTCACGCCGTTGAGCTTCTGTTTCTAAAACCTCAATTAGCTCACGGGTCCAGTGGTCAACTTGTTCTGGCTCTCCCTCCACCATACCTAATAGCCAAGTGGTATGCGCTTCTTCCAATTGTTCCTGCAATAGCAACATCAGTCCCAAATACCAGTAATGGGACTTAACTTCTGGTTCAGCCTCAATCGCTTCTTCATAAACACTGACTGCCTGCTTGTAATCGCCTTTCAATAGGTATTGATGAGCCTGCTGCTGCCAAGTCCAAGATTTTTCTGAAGAGGTATCAATATTCATGCTCGGATTAATTTAAATCAAGGTAATAAATTATTGAACTCTCTATATGTTAAAACAATGCGCCTCAATAAATTTATAGACTCTCTCCTATATTTTTGTGTCAGTTAATCAGGAAAGTTTGAGTTAAAGTTTTAACCAGCAAACAAAGTACATTTTTCTCCAAGAAAAACAAAGAGTGAGTATTGAAAATACTCACTCTTGTTAAAAGTAAAACTAGAACTGGTTGTAAGGAAACAGATAGAGTAAATAGTAGATTATTAATCTCCTATTATTCGCCTAGCTTCACATCACCCGTAGCACATGCCCCAGAACCGTCGCCTGCTGTAGCTGCTCCTGTCTCTGTATCGGGTAGTTTTGACTCACAGACAATTGCACGAGAGACTGTTTCTTTAACGTCACCTTGGTCTACGATTACAGTAAAAACGAAGCCTCGATAAGACTTGAGTTTTGGATCTAGCATGGTTGCCAAATTACTCGCATTTTCAGCAGTGGAACCACCACCATCAATCGTGTATTCGTAGTTAGTAGTCTTTTCTGGAATTCCAAGACCTAACAGCCCAATGTCATCGGCAAATCCGGGTTTTTCTAAGTTATAAGCTTGTTGCGCACGGTTCATCGCACCCACGTTATTCCGAGCTTCAACTTGCTTAGCTTTGTTGGCTTGGCTGAGGAGAGAGGGTAACGCAACAGCAGCCAGAATACCGATAATGATGACCACGACGAGAAGCTCAATTAAGGTAAAACCTTGTTCGCCTTTTTTCTGATTGAAGTGTTGGATGAACTTGGCTTTAAATTCAGTCTTCATAATGAATGTCTCCTTGGGGATGTGGGATGGTTGTTTTCTAACTCCTGAAAATAACTTACCCACATTCAACGACCTTGATATCACCTCCAACCAATTTTTTTTTAATTTCTCAAGCAAAATGCTCTAAAAGAACATAGAGAAAGGTTTCTAGGTCACTCAAAACTTCCTTGATGTCCTCAAACGCCTTTGCTTCGCTGACTGGCTCTAGGGTTTCAGGATGCAAGGGTCGGATCTGAAGCCAACGCTTGACTAGGACATTGACAGGTTGGGCTGCTTCCCACAGCGGTAACAGACAAGCTCCTATACTGCTCTCGATGAAAATAGAAGATTGAGTGGGACTGGTAATATAGCGACTGGCTTCAAAAGGTCTGTGGGTAGCGATACAGTCTATTAAATCTGACCGAACCTTATCTGTTCTAAGCTGAGGGTGGAGATGGACCTTTGCTGCCTGCCAATCTGAGTCGCCCCATTCACTCACGGCTATAAAGGGCTGGGCTGCACTGGGATGTCCGCACCAAAAATCTAGTAGCCGATGAACAGGTTGTAGCAGTTCAAACAAATGTAACTGTTCCTCTATGTCCAGTTGAGGCAAGCTCATGCCCAGGAAGGTCGGTAAGTCCTCTGGATCCTCAAACAAATCCAGTAAGTTCCATCGTCGCCAATTCACCATACTAATAAACTCTAAGTCAGCAGCTCGTAGGGATGAAAAAAGTTCCGTTATCGTATAACCTTTATCTCCCTGAAACAAATAATTCATTAAAAACCATTCTTCGTTATTTTCATGCTTAGGATTCCAGGTTCGGGTTTTAAGAATCACATTGTCTTTCAGGGCCTTCATGGTATCTCGAATAATTTCAATTTCTAGTTCTCTAGGGTTTTCTTCCATTAAACCCATCATCTTGCATAGTTCTTGAGCTCGATACCAATAAGTGCGGACCAAGGAACTATGAAGGTTGGAACGAATAATCCCATCTGGCTTGAGAACAGCCTTTAAACTTTTAAGCCCTATAGCTGGCTCGGGAAATAAATATAAAACGTCATCGTTATTAATGTAGTCAAACTGAATGCCGAGGCTTGGTACTTCTTCAATTTTCATGGAGTAAAACTCGACATTTTGGAAGCCATGATATTCCAAACGCTTTTGAGCGAGTTTTATTGATTCTTCTGATAAATCGATACAAACAATTTGCGCTCCTGGATTGGCTTCAGCTAGGGCTAAGGCTTTATAGCCAGTCCCACAACCAGCATCAAGAATAACTTTGTTATTAGTATTGATAACTTTATGATTTTTTTTGTAAAAGGGGGTAACTAAATTATGAATAAATAAAGCATTATAATCATATTTTGGAGAGTGATCTAGAGGTGTTCTGGGATAAGGTCCACTATCAAATTGTTGCCGAATTTTTTCTGTCAAATCTGAATCATGTATATTCATTTGGTATATTCATTGAGTAGATTTATAAACCGGGTTTACCCTAAAACAGTGGGGAATACTTCTCAGACAGGAAGGGAATTCTATATAAGTCGAAGAAATTGATCATGCTAATTTGCCTACGATTACTGACTTGCTTGGTTAATTCCCCTCTCCCAATAATCCTCCTCTCTCTAGCTAATTATCCCCGCCGGTTTCAGGAACGAGCGGATTTGGTACTGCTGAACCATTATCGGGTTGACTGCCGCCAGGTAGCTCGAATAGTTCACCAGAACTGGGGATGGTGGCTAGGGCGACCCGATCGCCTCCCACAGACCTGAGCAAATCTAGCACCTGTATCACGTCATTATAACTTGCCATCTTTGATGCCGAAAGCACAATTAAGCCATCAGGTCTGGCTCTTTTATACGTCAACAATAACTGATAGAGTTGCTCCCGGGTAACCGGCTGTTTATCCACGTAGGTTTGTCCCAGTTGGTCTACGCTCACAAACAGTTTCAATTCTTGCATCTGTACTGTCCCTGTCTCCGCTTGCGGTAAATCTACATTCACCGCCTGTTGGCGGGTCAGTTGCAATGCCGCGAGGAGGAAAAAGGTCAAAATACAGAAGATGACGTCGATTAGGGGAATCAGCTCAATCCGAGCTTCTTCCGTTTGTGAATCATACCCGTTAATCTTCATCCGGCGATCGCCTCCCAGAAATTCAAAGGGGTGAATGGCAAGCGGCAGGAACTCCCCCCGCTTCATCTAACTTAGTTTGACTGATCCGAGGAATTCAAGCCATCAATCTTGTTGGCTCTATCCTGGGGCTGATCCCCGATTTCTGGGTAGCCTTTACTATGATTAACGGAGCCTTCCGGTTTAACCGTGAACCCACTGTCTGGGGCCGTTCTGTTTGCCCAAGAGGCGGATGTTTCTGGTGCACCACTGCGATTGTGGTGGATTTGGCTCCAATATTGGCGATAGAGCAACTCCAGTTCATTCCCGCATTTGCGGAATATTTTGACCTGGTTGACAAGCAAGCCTTGAAATAAACGGTAAAAGGCTAAACTCGTAATGGCGATAATCAGCCCGAATGCGGTACTGATTAGGGCTTCACCGATGCCGCTTGTAACCCCTGCCGTTGCTCCGGTTCCAATATCTCCCAGGCGGATTGAACCGAGGGATTCAATTAATCCTAGGACGGTACCGAGTAAGCCGAGCAAAGGCGCGATCGCAATCACGGCTTCTAATACTTTATCACCCCGGCGCATAATAGCGATTTCCTCCTCTGCTCCGGCTTCTAGTGCCAGCCGAAACACTTCCGGATCCGCATTTTGCAATCGTAAGGGGGAATGGAGAAATCGTCCGATGGGGCGCTTGCTGGCTTGTCTAGCAACTTCCTGGGCTACTCGCCAATCGTATCGGGCTGCTTCTAGGACGCGATTGGCCGTCTCTTTTTCTTTGCTGACGACGGTTGCCCAAAACCAACTGCGCTCTAATATTGTAGCGACTGCTAGGATGGATAGAACCCACAAGGGCCACATCGATACGCCGCCTTTCTCAAAAATCTCTTGGATGGTGTCTATGTTCACGCTGTTGGGTTCCTCCGTCAATTGCGATCGCCTAGGGTTGGGTCTACGATCAACTCAGGATATGGCATTTCTATTGTAGAAATTTACGATACTTTACAACCAGTCTGAGAGGATTCGGTAGAATTCGAGAATAGGGTGGGCGCTACAAACGCCTCCGAGTGTTTTCAGCAAACCCTCTGGTCACTCATCTACGATACTAAAAAGATGCCTTCTTTGGGGTCTAGCTGTCCCCTGTTTTAAGTGTTCTCATTATGAAAATCAGTGAAACAATGCCTCGATGGTTGACTTTGGGATTCGCCTTCCCCTTAATTTTCCTCAACAGTTGGCTGTTGCTGGTGGCGTTTGATTATTTTGACAAGATCATCAGTATCCTGCTTGCCGCCTCGTTGCTGGCGTTTATTTTGGATTATCCGGTGAATCTCCTAGAGCGATATGGGGCCAAACATACCCCGGCGGTGATTCTCGTGTTTCTATTGACCTTACTGACGTTGGTAGGGTTGGGGATCACCTTGGTGCCGATCGCCTTGGAACAATTGACGGAGTTAGCTAATCGCTTGCCGGTTTGGATTAAATCTGGGGCCGCCCAACTCCAGACCCTGCAAGAAATAGCGATCGCCCGAAATTGGCCGGTAGATCTCAGTGGATTGAGCACTCAACTGACGGAACGCCTTTCGGGTCAGTTGCAAAATCTCACGGGTCAAGTCCTGGGTTTTGCCGTGGATACAGTGGGTCGCATCTTTGATGTCGTAGTGACGGTCATCTTAACCTTTTATATGCTCTGGCGCGGACGCAGCCTTTGGGAGGGCCTCTTACAGTGGTTACCCCCTCGTCTGGCGAAGGAGATGCGGTTCTCCCTGGGCCAAAATTTCCACAATTATTTTGTGGGTCAAGTCACCGTAGCTTCTCTAATGGGAGTTTCCATGACTTTGGCATTTTTGGTTTTGCGAGTCCCGTTTGGTCTGTTATTCGGTTTAGTGGTTGGCGTGTTGAGCCTGATTCCGTTTGGGGCCGGTTTAAGTATTAGTTTGGTGAGTATCTTAGTTGCCTTTAATAATTTTTGGCTGGGGGTGAAAGTTTTAATTGTGTCAGTGGCGATCGAGCAAAGTATCGAAAGTGGAGTGGCGCCGCGATTATTGGGGGGATTTACGGGTCTCAATCCAGTCTGGGTGCTAATTTCCCTGTTGCTTGGTGCGAAGTTGGGTGGAGTCTTGGGGGTTCTGATTGCAGTCCCTCTGGCTAGTTTTATCAAAAGCACCGCAGACAGTTTGCGATCAGAAGCCGACAGTCCATCACCGGTTGAAGTCTCCAGTGCCCATTGAGACTGCGGAATCCGGGATGGAATTAGTTTCCTGGGAGAAGAAACCGGGTTTCTGGTTCTTTTTTGGGGCCTCTTGTCATTACCTGGGTTAAGAAACCCGGTGGGTAATTGGGGACTGATCCCCTTGCCGGATTGGGTTTCGATGGGTTTAAGGATAAAACAAGCGATCGCCTTCTTGAGGGTTCAGGAGGGCGATCGCTTGTTTTAAGGGAGGGGTTGAGTGTTGGGGGCGACTGGCCGAAACCAGGGGCTTATTCTTCTGCGCCTTGAATTTTGAGTAATGCGAAACCGAGGACTAAACCGACCATAACTAAGCCAAAGGCTAAAAAGGCTGTTGTGAAAATTTCACCAGACATCGTTTAAGTTCTCCTAATTTATGGGATGAGGACAAGTTCTAGCCAGAGCGCTAAACAGACTGCGGTTTAAACCCGCACGGAGTATTGTAGAACACTTCGGACCTGCTTCTGCCTGGAACTAGGGGGTGGTTTTGGGAAGGGCGATCGCTTCTCTACTCCTTCTTTCCCTCCGACTCCCTAAAACTAGCCCACCAGACCAAACAGCTTACTCAGAGTCGGTAGATATTTTTCGGCAAATTAAGCCAGCTTGCTGGCATGACCCACAGTAGCGGAGATGCCTTGCAGCGCATCTAAAGCCATTCCCGCAATATCCTTGTCCCGTTCTTCAGGCGGCTTTTTGCCTTCTTTGGCGAGGGTTTCCACGGCTTTGAGCGATCGTTGCTGTTGATTTTCGGCCAAGGCTGGATCTGTAGTAATCGATTGATGCAAATTGGTCAAAATATTGACTAAATCTTGAAAATTTTAGGACTGAACCCCGTAGAGTTCTTGAATGGTATTGCTCACTTTTCTAAAAATTTCATTAACTTTTACTTTTTTTAACCTCCCACAATATTAGGGCGGAGATTTTCTACCGGAGGTTAGATCCCGTTGTCCGCCCACGATTGTAGCATTGTCGGTGGAGTCATAAGAAAATCTATGAAAATTCAAACACCTGATTGGGTTAAACACGCGGTTTTTTATCAAATCTTTCCAGACCGATTCGCCCGAGGCAAACAGCCGAAGGAATTGCTATTAAAGCATAGCCGTTGGGAAGATTGGCACGCAATTCCGACGTTGCAAGGGTATAAAGGTGGCAACCTGTGGGGCGTTGTAGACAAACTGGACTATTTGCAAGAGTTGGGAATTAATGCAATTTATTTTACCCCCATTTTTCAATCGGCGAGTAATCACCGTTATCACACTCATGATTACTATCAGGTGGACCCCATGTTGGGGAAAACTGGGGCATTTCGAGAATTGTTGTTAGAGGCGCATCAACGGAATATTAAAGTCGTGCTCGATGGGGTCTTTAACCACTCTAGCCGGGGCTTTTTCTTTTTTCATGATGTTTTGGAAAATGGCCCTAACTCTCCCTGGGTCGATTGGTTTAAAATTCACGGATGGCCGCTGTCTCCCTACAATGGCGACTTTCCCGCTAATTATGAAGGATGGGCCGATAATCGGGCGTTGCCGGTGTTTAACCATGATAATCCCGAGGTGCGGGAATACATTATGGAGGTCGCCGAATATTGGATTAAGTTTGGGATTGATGGGTGGCGGTTGGATGTGCCGTTTGAGGTGAAAACCGAAGGGTTTTGGCAGGAGTTTCGCGATCGCGTGAAAGCGATTAATCCCGATGCCTACATTGTCGGCGAAGTCTGGCATGATGCTCGTCCCTGGTTGGATGGCACTCAGTTCGATGGGGTAATGAACTATTTGTTTACCGGACCCACGATTGCTTTTACGGCGGGCGATCGCGTTGATTTGAGTCAAGTCAAGGACCGGGACTACCAAACCTCCCCTCCCATGTTTGCGGGAGAGTATGCACAAAAAATGCAGCAGTTGTTGGAACTGTACCCCTGGGAAATCCAACTGACTCAGCTTAATCTTCTGGCTTCTCATGATACGGCACGTCTGCTTTCGATCGCCGGAGATGATAAAGCTTCTGTGGAGTTGGCAACTCTGCTGTTAATGACCTTCCCCGGTGCCCCGAGTATCTATTATGGGGATGAAGTGGGTTTAGCCGGTCGTCTGGACCCTGACTCGCGTCGTGGTTTTCCAAAGGATGAGGATTGGGACCGGGAAGTGCTCGACTATCATCGCCAACTGATTGCGCTGCGTCATGCTCATCCCGCTTTGCGGACCGGCACTTATAAGGTGTTATCCGCCCAGGGAACCCTCTATGTCTTTGCAAGGCAGTTAGGGGAGGAAGAACTGATTGTTGCCGTTAATGTCGGCACAAATGCCTGTGAGCAGACTGTGGATGTCTCAGGATTGAATTCTCACCCTGAGAAATTGTTATATGGGAAAGCGCAGGTGTCTTGGCAAAATGACCAAATGAGTTTAACTGTTCCCCCTCGCAGTGGGTGCATTTTAGGCTAAAGGATGGGGGTAAGTCAAGACGGATTACCTCTTGATTGGATTGAGCGCGTTGAAGATACAGGTTTGCTGGATGCGACTGCTTCCCCCATCGGAGGCAGTCGCTGGACAGAATGGGTGAATTTAGTGACTGACGGTAATCCCCCGATCGCGCAGTTGTTGGACAAAAAACTCTTCTAGGGAAGCACCCGTTAGGTCAATTGCAATTAGCTTACCCCCCATGAGTTGCAAGCTGGCGAGGAAATCTTGGGGAGAACCTTTTAAATGTCCTTGCCAGCGATCGTCTTCTAAGTCCAAGTCCGGTAACCACTGTTTCAGCACTTCTAAATTTCCCCCGGTTCCTTTAACAAAATAAAGGTCAGAAGTGCCGAGTAATTCTTTGAGGGAACCGCAGCAAATTAATTCCCCTTGGGCAAGAATGGCGACGCGATCGCAAATTTTTTCCACATCAGCAAGGATATGACTATTAAAAAAAATTGTTTTCCCTTGTTCTTTCAGAGAAATAATTATTTCCCGCATTTGGTATCGTCCCAAGGGGTCTAATCCTGACATCGGTTCATCTAAAAAAACGACATCGGGATTATTAATCAGTGCCTGGGCCATGCCAATGCGCTGCAACATTCCTTTAGAATAGTTACGCAGGATTTTATTACGAGCGGTGGATTTAGCGAGGCCAACCAGATCCAATAGATCGGGAATCCGCTGGCGTTGCTCACGGGCAGGAATTTGGAATAAGTTTGCAGTAAAAGCCAAAAATTCCCAGCCGGTTAGATATTTATAAAAATAGGGATTTTCAGGGAGATAACCGATACGTTCTCGAACGGTGCGATCGCCTAAAGGCTGTCCAAGTAATAACCCGCGACCCCCACTCGGACGCAAAATGCCCAGTAAAATTTTCAGGAGGGTCGTTTTTCCCGCCCCATTAGGACCAAGCAACCCGAAGGTTTCTCCCTCATAAACCGTTAGGGTGCAGTTTTTGAGGGTTTCGACTTGTTTGTTCATCCAAAACCCAGTGCGGTAAGCCTTTCTTAATTGAAAGGTCTCGATCGCTGGTACTCGCTCAGTGGTTATCGGTTCCGCAGGCCAATCAACGACAGAATCCATGTCTGTTTCCCAATTTCGTGCAACCTAATCTTGTTTTATCTTGTCCCCAATTTACCCAAGTTTGCCTAATTTTACATCTTTTCAGGGGCAAGATGGTCTGAATTCCATCGGATTTTAGGACGGATGGGCGCATGGACTAGGGCAGTTTGGGCGGTTTTTCGTCGGACTGGGGGGCCTGGGGTGGACGGGTGGGGGAGTACAACGGAACGCGTAACAACAGACCCGATCAAACCTAAGTCAGGGGATTTGGGGAGTTTTTCGGCTGACTCTGGAGGGCAGAACTGACCGTTTGTAGTCACGACTACGGTTGTCATGACAAACAGGTACTTTCGGGCTTTTTCTGGTGCTGCTGCAACGGCGAAATAGAATAGTTTTACGGAGCAAGAGGAAAAAATACAATGGATCGGTCTAAAGTTATAGCTATCATTACGGGTGCGATTTCCATTTTGCTGGCGATCGCCTACCTGATTGTTGTTCAACTGCTCGATTTTCGGGGGGAAATGTTACCGGCGCCCATTGATACGGGAAGCCTCATGCCCTCAACCTTGGTAACTGTTGCGACTCTTATCATTCCTCTATGCTGATCAAAAATGTAGGAATCATCGCGGTTCTGTTCGTCCCCTTGGGGTTGGCTTTACCTGTTGCTGCCGCTAACCCAACACACCTACAGCAACTGCTAGATACCAATCGCTGTCCGGGATGCGATTTGCGGGATGCTCAATTAGAACGGGTTAGCTTGCGCGGTGCCGATTTGTCGGAAGCCAATTTAGAGGGGGCCAATCTGCGAAATGCGGATTTGCGCTATGCCAACTTTCGCAGTGCGAATTTATCCAAAGCGATTCTGATTGCTGCCGACTTAGAAGCGGCTAATTTGAGTCAGGCAAATTTACGGGAGGTTGATATCCGAGGGGCCAACCTCAAGGATGCTGTGTTGACAGGGGCAAATACTTGCGGTTGGCAGCGTCAAGATGCACAGTTACAAGGGGTCAATTTGCAAGAGGCGGGGTGTATTCGTCCCACGCCTGCACCGAATCCGGCACCGAATCCGGTACCCAATCCGTCATCAGAGACAGGGGGACTTGACCAAAGGCAAGCTACCGCCTTGCTGCGGGACTGGTTAACAGCTAAAGGTAATATTTTTGCGCCTCCATTTGATCGGGAATTATTGGGGAATTTGACAACGGGAATTCTCTATGCAGATTCTCTCAATTCTGTGACTTGGTTAGAAAGTAATAATGCGTTCTATCAATATGGGGTGCAGCGAGTAGAATCAGTAGATCGGTTTGTTACGGAAGGTAATCGGGCGACATTAGAAGCTAGGGTGACGGAAGATTACACCTTATATGAAAATGGACAAGCCAATCGCGATCGCGCTAGTTTTGGTACGAATTTAATTCGATACAATTTACAACGGGTCAACGGGCAGTGGAAAATTGCTGACTATCAGGTGATTAATTAAAGGCGATCGCGCAGCAAAATGACTCTCATCGGGGTGTTTCAACTGCATAGGGTTTATGAAGGGAGAGAGTTGGTTAATGACAGGGCAAGAAGCACAAGACAATTTTAATTCTTCGATTCCCTCACCCGCAGAAAATGAGGATGAGGGTCTGATTGTCATCCAGATGAATAATCCAAAAGCCTGGTACGATCGCGCCGGTTCTCTTTATCAGTTAGGACGCTATCAAGAGGCCCTAGAGAGTTATGAGAAGGCGATCGCGATTGATGAGGACTATGCGGATGCCTGGAATAATCGGGGGATGACTCTGAAGTGTTTGGGACGTCATCAAGAAGCGGTGACGAGTTATGAGAAGGCGATCGCCCTCAAGGCGGATTATTACCAAGGGTGGAACAACCTCGGGAATGCTTTGGTGGAGTTAGGACGCTATGAGGAGGCAGTGGCAAGTTACCAACGGGCGATCGCGATTTCTC
>CBFGOM010000157.1:0-15743 GCA_965650385.1 uncultured Oscillatoriaceae bacterium | reverse complement strand
GCAACGAATTGGATTGTCTAATCATATAGGAACCGGAATCCTTGGCAACGGTTTTAAAGCCTAAGAACCTTCAAAGTTTTTTATGGCTATGATTACAAAGACCCTTATCTAGTTCAAAAAAAGCTGCAACCTCTCTCTAGGAATCGGTTCGGGGATCAATGACTCGCGACGTATCCAGCGCGATCGCCTAGCTCTCTTGCAGTGTATTGATTGTTTTCTAGGGAGGGTATAAAGAATAATCAATCGTTAAAACTTTAACTAGCATAAATACTCAGTAGCCCTCTCGCTTTTATTGTAGCGCACGCCCTTCAAAAGAGGGTGGGGAATCAATCCGGTATTTTGTCAGAGGTCTATTCCGGATACCTACAAATAACCTTCAATAAACTCAGTTTAACTTCCCCATAACCTATCCCTGGACTCAAACCCATGAGGGGGCGTCAAAATAAGACCGATCGGGAACCCTAAAAATGCAAAAGGACGCAGAGTAACCTCCGCGTCCAGATATCAATGCAATATTCAAGGGGATAACGAATCCCCTGTGCCTTAAAAGCGTTCAGTTTCTGCCGGTGTGCCTCCAGATCCCTGGAAGAACAGATTTCCAGCGGCGTCATTTTGATAGATACAACTAATGTTTGGGGTATTTTCCAAAGCGCCAGTGAATCCAAAGGTGTTCATGCGATTTTTGCAATCGCGCACTTGATCATTGGTGACCAGTTTGCGTTGCTCTAAAATATTCCAGGTATTGGTTCGCAGGACGCACCCGGGCTGCATTTTCGGCTGGGATATATAGACATTGAAGGGATTAAGGGTGACGAAGATGCGAGTATCCATCACCATCGCACTGGCTCCATATTGAATGCAGAGTTCCGGGTTAGGGGCGCTGCGATCGATGACTTCCCGCGATGCCACGTTTTCTGGACTGAAGTTAGCAGTAGAGCTAAAGGCAATGCCGATCCCGATTCCCAACACGAAAACCCCAGCTAAAATCGCGAGGGAGGTGTAGTTAAAGGGGGATGAGGATTTTGGTTTTCGATACATGGTCTTTGGTGGGTTTGAGACGTTGGTTTGGGATGGGTTGGAGGATCTCTATCTATTAGTATGCCGAATCTAACTTGCAGATGGCTGTTCCTCAAGGGGGCGATCGCCAGGATATTGCACTGTTCTCCCCTCTTCAATCCGGGAATCCTACCCCCCTAGGACCTAAAATGTATTGTTCTTCCCCCGCGAACCCCGACTCCTCACCCCCTGTATTTTTTGAGCGCAGGTCAACCCGGGGTAAAATTTGAAAATCTGGGGCTAATTGTAAGTCTCTTAACCAAAAATTAAGGTTTGAAGAACATAGGATTAGCGCTAAATTTTTATTTTATTTTTACAATGTTTTAGGGTAAACACTAGATAAAAAATGGCAAAATAGGCTTAAGCCATGAGTTGATTCAGGGCAGGGATTTCCCAGTGATCTACAAAAGATCCGATGGGTTCAAGCCTTGAATCGGAAAGGGTAAAAGATTTTTAATCTTTTGCTGAGGCTCGTCAATGGGACAAGCTCCGGGCTGAAGGGTTCGGAAAGTGGGTCAAATTGGGCAAATTTTTAAATCAAGTAACATCATAGGTTGTCAATTCATGAATTGACAAGTTTAATTATGGAAAAGCACCTGGTAAATTTAACGTTAAAATTAGTTTCTGATCGAGTTGATTACGTTTTAAAAACTTATCCTTACTCTCTTTATAAAAGCGTACTCGACGACTCAGATTTTCAGTTAGAACTCATTGCTTATATTTTAAATCGAGTCCCTAGTCTGTATGTGGTTACGGGGGACGATCGCCCAGGGATTCGATTCTGCTTAGGGTCCTCAGAACAATTTCATCTGGAAGGGTTAATTCATGAAGGTATCCATGTGATTCTGCCCAAGGTGTTGAAAACTCCCCCGCAAGAATTTTGTGACCTTCTTAAACCCTCTCCCTACACCAGTAAAGAAAAAGGTAAATCTAAACCGACTCAAGGGGAAGGAAGTCCGGTATCCTGTCAGTGGGATGAACTGGCAATTTACGCTCGAACCAAGTGGGTTGAAGAGAATGGGATGCCTATGCAATAACCCCATCACCCTGTGATTATACTCGCATAATCGAGCGTCGGGGTGAAGACAAAAAGTTGGATGAAACTGCGGATGGGAGAAGTTCGTCTTGACTTCAAAGACAAGGCACTGCTAATTTTGGAGAACCGGAATCAAAGATTCAAGTCAATGGGCTGATCATGCAACATTTCTTAACAAAATAAAATAAGCTGTTGCGTTTTCCCAGGCATTGCCTTCGGTGAAAAGTCACCCGAATGAGGGAGGCGATTGAATAGAAACGAGCATAAAGTAGCGGGATATTCCGGATGGGGCATCAGCAAAGGGCGAAGGTATTCCCTCGTCAATCGCGATCGCCCTCCCCATCACAGAAAACCGACCAACGGAAATCCCTTGTGGAGAGAGTGAAGTGAAATCGCTTCCAGGGTGCATGACTTGTGGATTAAGACCGGGATCAAGGGACTCATTCCTTAACTCTTGGGATTTAATTCGACCCCGGGCAGACACCGGAAACGCAGGTTGTGCTTGGGAAGATTTATTATAGATTAAATGTGCTAAGGGCTTGCGAATTATGACTCATTGCATCAATCCCGATTGCCAAAATTCAGAAAATACCGATTACGCTGACCAGTGTTCTAGCTGTGGGCAACCGCTGCTTTTAAAAAGCCGCTACCGCTGCTTGGAACTCCTGGGTCAAGGAAAATATGGCCGCACCTTCTTAGCGGTGGATGAAGACAAACCCTCAAAACCTCGTTGCGCGATTAAACAGTTTTTCTCCGGAAAAACTGACAAGGCGATCGCCCGATTCCGAGGGGCTACTCCTGGATCCCCAAAAGCATTGACCTCAGAACTCATGCTTTTGGATGAATTGACCCAGCATCCGCTCATTCCCGAACTCTATGCTTCTTTTGAAGAGAATGGCAGTCACTATTTAATCCAAGAATATGTTGAAGGCCAAAATTTAGCCGCTGAACTCGCAGAAAGCGGCCCCTTTAATGAGAAAAAAATTCGTCAAATTCTCACCGATGTTCTGCCGGTGTTGAAATTTGTTCATAGCAGTTTGTTGATTCATCGGGATATTAAACCTGAGAATCTCATTCGTCGCCGCAGGGATGGCAAAATTATTCTTGTTGATTTTGGCACCATCGAACATCCCACAGGGATGAGCGCGATGACTTCCGGTACGGCCCTCGGTTCGGCAGAATATGCCGCCCCTGAACAAACCAAAGGCCAAGCGGTTCCCGGAAGCGACCTTTACAGTCTCGGTGTGACCTGCTTGCATCTGTTAACCGGACTATCCCCGTTTGATTTGTACAGCATTAAAACTGAAAGTTGGGTTTGGTCTGAGTATCTCACTCAACCCGTCAGCCAGCAGTTAAGCCGGGTTCTTGATACCCTGGTGCAGCGAGATGTCAAACAGCGCTATTCCTCCAGTGCGGAAGCCCTCAAAGCCCTAAATGCTCCCAATTTTGAAGCAGTATTACCCCCGCCCAACAAGCGGGTAGCAACCTTGGTGGGTGGGGCGGCGATCGCAGTCTTGTCCATGACCCTCGGCTATCGCGCACCGACTTCGGTTCCGGTGAGTTTCCAGCAGGAACCCTCGGAACCCTCGGAACCGCCTCAGATGATGTATCGGGCTAAACATCCGGAACTGTCTTACAAACTCCCGGCATTCCGCGAAGAGTCTAGCTATCCGATTTCCACCGTTGAACCCATGCGGACCTTGGCGATCGCCTCGGGACCCGTCTGGTCTGTGGCGGTCAGTCCCGATGGCAGCACGATCGCCTCCGGCAGTACCGATGGCACCATTCAACTCTGGCACGTTAGCACCAACAACGTTCGCGTTCCCCTGCGCATTCTCAGCGGTCATTCCGACCCGGTATGGACCCTAGCGGTCAGTCCCAATGGGAACCTCCTCGCCTCCGGCAGTGCAGATAAAACCATCAAACTTTGGGACCTCAGAACCGGGGAATTGCTTGGAACCTTAAAGGGCCACAAAGCGGGAGTCTTCTCCATCGCCTTCAGTCCCGATAGCCAAAGTCTCGCCTCTGGCAGCTTCGATAAAAGCATCAAAGTTTGGCGACTCCATGCCAATAACTACTCCGGAATCGCCGGTTCTGAAGTTCGCAGTTTCATCGGTCATTCCCAAGAGGTTCAGTCCGTCGCCTTTAGTGTCGATGGTCAAACCCTTGCCTCTGGCAGTACCGATGGCACCGTGAAACTCTGGAACTGGCAAACCGGCAAACTGATCCGCACCCTGTTAGGACATTCGGATGCCGTCTGGTCCGTCGCCTTCAGTCCTGATGGCAATACCATCGCCTCGGGAAGTTGGGATAAAACCATCAAACTCTGGGATTTCAGCAGTGGCCTCCCTGTGCGCACTCTCAAGGGTCATTCCGAACAGGTCCATTCCGTCGCCTTCAACCCCGATGGACAAACCCTCGCCTCGGGAGACCTGGGTGGCACAATTAAGCTGTGGAAAATGGACACAGGTTCCCAAGTCGGAACTCTGAAAGGACATACCGATTGGGTGGGGGTCGCCTTTAGCAAAAGCGGCAAAACCCTAGTCAGTGGCAGCTTTGATGACACGATCAAACTGTGGAAAGTCAATCCGTAGTCCAATCTCAGGGCGTAGCTTCTTGTTTGAATTCTTAAAAAACGCGATCGGGTTTCTAAAACAAACCCGATCGCGTTTTTTCTCCGGGTTCACTCGCCGATCCAAGGGACCAACCGAGTTTCAGGTTTTTCCAGGGAAGATAAACCCGGTTTCTAGTCCTTTGGGTCTAATTTTGGAGCATTGCACAGCGCGATCGCCGGGTTACAAATCACAGCCTCCAGTCCCCAAATCCTATACAATCGATAAAACCCCATTCCGATCCGTTGAGCGCATCCCGGTTTTAGGCCGGTAAAACTCTATTGTTCAGTTTATATTGTTTTTATATTGAGTCTTGAGTTTCAACCCCAAATCACTTTGAATAGCAAGGTAGGCGAGCGTGATGACCCCTGATAAAATAGGGTTAGTGTTAGTAATTGACGATTCCTCCACTAACCTAGAATTGCTCTACGATATTTTGACTGAAGTGGGCTATGAGGTCCTTTTGGTAAAAGAAGGGAAAAAAGGCATTCAACTTGCCAAAAGTCATCCGGTTGACTTAATTTTACTGGATGTCATTATGCCAGAACTAGATGGGTTTCAGACTTGTAACCTCCTGCAAAAGGCTCCCGAAACTCATCATATTCCGATTATTTTCATGACGGGCATTTCTGATAATTTAGAAAAAGCTAAAGGATTAGGACTTGGGGCGGTTGATTATATTACTAAACCTTTTTATAAAGAGGAAGTTTTAGCTAGAATTAAAATTCATATTAAATTACGTCGATTAACTCGGGAATTAATTCATGAAAAAGAATCCCTCGAACAACGGGTTGAAGAAAGAACGGCTGAACTCTCTCAAATCTTAGCCGAACTCCAAAAAACTCAACTCCAATTGGTGCGGGGTGAAAAACTCTCTTCTATCGGGCAATTAGTAGCAGGGGTAGCTCATGAAATTAAAAATCCCTTGGGGTTTATTGCTGGGAACATTGATTTAGCGACCGAAGCGGTTCATCATTTAATTGAATATGTAGAACTGTATCGATCGCAGTTTCCGAATACCGGAGAAGAAATTCAGCGCAAAGGAGTAGAAATTGATATTGAGTATCTGTTAAAAGATTTACCCAAAATGCTGGCTTCCATGAAGGTGGGGACCGATCGCATTTCTAATCTCAGCACTTCTCTAGGAACCTTTTGCCGTTCTGATACCAGTGCTAAAGTCTTGGCAGATATTCATGAAGGACTCGATAGCACTTTAATGATTTTACAGCATCGACTCAAAGCTACGCCTAACCGCAAAGAGATTAAAGTGGTTAAAAATTATGGTCAAATTCCTCGGATTCGCTGTTATCTGGGCCAGCTTAATCAAGTGTTTATGAATATTATTGCTAATGGTATTGATGCGTTAGAAGAGGGTTTACAAAACCCTAGGTTGCCTGACAATTTTGACCCTCAAATTACTATTAATACTCAACTGAGCGCGGATGGGCAACACATTGTGATTCAGATTATCGATAATGGTCAGGGAATGACTCCCGAAGTAAAATCCCAAATTTTTGATTATTTATTTACCACAAAACCAGTCGGCAAAGGGACAGGATTAGGGCTATCTATTTCCCTTCAAATTGTTAAAGAAGCTCACAATGGTAATTTAATTTGTTATTCTGACTTAGGGGGAGGAACTGCATTTGAAATTCAGATTCCTCTCGCTGATTCTGAGGCGATCGTGGGCTGATGGATGGAGTGGGTAAGCTAACATTGACCCAATTTTATGACAGTTTTCCTGTCAGCCAGTAGGTGACCATTTCTCCTTTTCCTCGAATTGAAACCGTTCCTCGTTCTGTCAATACATAGTGGCTTTTTAATTGCTGGTATGTCTGTGCAGTGACTTGAATTTGACCCGGTAATCCTTGAGATTCCATGCGCGAGGCAATATTCACCGTATCTCCCCACAAATCGTAAATAAATTTTGTAGTTCCAATCACTCCGGCAACGACAGGACCTGTGGCAATCCCGCAGCGAATTTGAAACGGTTCGCCGGTTTGGGTTTGAAATTGCCCGATCGCCTCCTGCATATCCAATGCCATCTCGGCGATCGCTTCTGCGTGATTATGTTGGGGGATGGGAACGCCACCGACAACCATATAGGAATCCCCAATGGTTTTAATTTTCTCTAATCCATGTTGGGTGGCAAGTTTATCAAATTCTGAAAAAATTTGATTGAGCAAGGAGACTAATTCTGATGCGGACATTTTAGCCGATAGGGGCGTAAATCCCACGATGTCGGCAAATAAAATACTCGCTTCGTCAAAGTGTTCCGCAATTGCCGTGGAACTTTCTTTTAACTGCGCTGCGATCGCCTTGGGTAAAATATTCAGCAATAATCGCTCAGATTTCTCCCGTTCTAACCGCAACAACGCATTCTGTTCTTCCAATTCTTGTTGCAATCTAAAAATTTTTAAATGATTCTGAACCCGGGCTAAAACCTCTTCAAATTGAAACGGTTTTGTAATATAATCAACGGCCCCTACTCGGAAAGCATTGACTTTATCCAACACATCATCTAAAGCACTTAAAAAAATCACCGGAATATCCCGAGTTTTTTCTTCCGCTTTTAATTTTTCACAAACCTCATACCCACTGATATCAGGCATATTAATATCTAGCAAAATTAAGTCGGGAGGCGATGCCTGCACCCCCATTAAGGCCATTTGACCATTCAAAGCTTTCCGGACTTTATAGCCAGAATCGGTCAACATTTTAGAGAGCAAGTTTACATTATCTAGGGTATCATCAACGACTAAAATTTTGCAGTTGGGTTCATGAATAGGTTGGCTAGTCATTAGTCTGGATTAACTCAATAATTTTATCAAATCGCAGTTGAGTCACCAAATTGGTGAGGGGAGTTGCTAACGCGGTATGGGAGTCGGGAATTTGGGTAATTAAGCTGGCGATCGCCTCATCATCCAATTCACTAGCCGCCTGATAGAGTTGGGTTTTCCACTCCGGCGACATTCCTTGCAAACATTCGTTGACTGTTAAGCATTCACCGGGAAGCGAGGGAGAGTGACTACTCACATCCACAGCCAGAATTTCTTCATAAAGATAACGCACCCCTAAATGTTCCGCCATTTTTTGAAAAATCACGTCTTCGCGAAACGGCTTACTCGCAAAATCATCGCATCCTGCCTCCAAAACCATTGCCCGATTTTCTTCAAATGCACTCGCCGTTAATCCAATAATAACCGGAATTGGCCCATTAGTCATCCGTTTAATTTGCCGCGTCGCTTCATAACCGTCCATCACCGGCATTTGCATATCCATCCAAATCAAATCGGGTTGCCAACTGCGCCACATCGTCACCGCATCTTCCCCATTCACGGCTTCGCGCACTTCAAATCCTAGAGGTGACAATAAATTCCTGAGTAATAAACGGCTTTCCCATTTATCCTCAACCACTAGAATTCTATAAATCCGTTGATTCGGGGCTAACCCAATCACGCGTTGACGAGGTACTTCAGTCCCCTCAGTCATTATCTCAGCCAGACTAATTTGGATATTAAATTTAAAAATTGTACCCTTTCCTCGGGTAGACCGGACAGTAATTTTACCCCCCATTAGTTGTATGAACTGGCGGCTAATAGGAAGACCTAAGCCTGTCCCGGATTGAGATTTTCGGCCTGTTTCCGTTTGCACAAAGGGGTCAAATAAAGTATCAAGTTCTTCCTCACTAATCCCAGGTCCCGTATCTTCAATTTCACAGACTAAATAGGGGGCTGATTCTCCCTCGACTCCTTCAGTCAACAATCCCTGGGTTTCGAGAGTAAGGCGAACGGCGATTCCCCCTCTTTCGGTAAATTTGATGGCATTTCCCAGGAGATTAATAAAAACTTGCCGCAATTTACTTTCATCGGTTTTGATGAACGGGGGCAGATTCGGAGTCCGTTCAAAAATGAGCTGTAACCCTTTAGATTCAGCCTTAAGCCGAAACATTTCTTCTAAGGAGTTTAATAAGCGATACAGGTCGAAACTGGTTTCATTCAGAGAAATTCGGCCCGCTTCAATTTTGGACATTTCTAACACATCGTTAATCAAACTCAGCAAATGTTCTCCCGCCCGGGAAATAATCCCTAGATAGTTTTGTTGCTGTGGGTTAAGGGTATTATCCCGGTTCAGAATTTGCGTAAAACCCAGAATTGCATTCAGTGGGGTTCGCAATTCATGGCTCATTTTTGAAAGAAATTCCCCTTTAGCTTGACTCGCAGCCTCCGCTGCTTTCTTCGCTTCTTGCAGCGCCAACTCGACTCGTTTTCGTTCCGTAATTTCAAAAATAATTCCATACCAAATAATCTCTCCATTTTCTTGTTGTTCTGGGGTAGAATTTCCTTGTAACCAGTTGATTTCTCCCAAGGGGTTGATAAACTGTCCTTCCCAGTTCCAAGGTTCCAAGGTTTTAGCCGATTCTGCCACCGTGTCATAAAACCGCTGTAAATCATCGGGATGAATGGTATTAATAATTAAATTGACATCATCAACAATTTCTTGGGGTTCTTTATTATAGATGGCTTTGCACCCTTCACTGACAAATGAAAAGTTCATATACCCATCACTTTGTAAATGAAATTGATAGACCATACCCGGTACATTCGCGGTAATTTTTTGCAGCTTGGCTTCACTTTTCAGTAAAGCTTCTTCTGCCTGCTTACGTTTAGTAAAATCGCTGGCAGTACCCGTAGTTCCGATCAGGTTTCCTTCTAAATCTCGGATGATAATTATATTAAATAGAAAATTAATCGGATTTGCGGTTTTACTCAGATGAATTGTTTCATATTGATACAAGGATCCGGTTTGCAAAACCTCTTGAAATACTTCGATATCTTTGGCAGCTTGTTCAGGAGACTGAAAATCCGTGAAAGGACGACCAATCATTTCTTCCGGTTCATAGCCATAAATCTGCTTGACAGCTTGGTTAATAAAGGTAAAATAGCCCGCTTGGTCAGTCGAAAAAATGATATCCTGAGAGGTTTCAACTAAATGTCGATATTTTTGTTCACTTTTAGCGAGGTATTCTTCAGCCAGCTTGCGATCGGTCACATCAAAAATGACCCCACTTAGATACGTTATTTCTTCGGTTTCCCCCAGGATAGCTTGGCCTTTTTCATACATCCATCGGGTACTTCCATCGGCATGAATAATTCGATATTCTACGATAAAAGGCTGATTATTTGTAGTGGCTTCTAGTATAGTAATTTCGCATTTTTCTCGGTCTTCAGGATGAATAATATTTCCAAAGCTTTGAGATTTATTATTGATAAATGACTCGCTAGGATAGCCGGTGATTACTTCCACAAAATCGCTAACATACTGCATAGTCCAATCCTGATCACATAAGCAATGATAAACAGCACCGGGAATATTAGACACTAAGGTGCGGAATTGTTCTTCACTTTGGCGGAGTGCTTCTTCAGCTAATTTGCGATCGCTGATATCGGTATTAGAACCCGCCATTCTAACAGGCTGACCCGCTTCATCCCACAGGGCCTGTCCCCGATCTAAAACCCATTTATAAGTTCCATCTTTACACTGTAAACGATATTCAGTGCTATAAAAGGCAATTTTTCCCTGGAGATGTTCTTGTAATAATTGAGAGACGCGGCTGTAATCCTCCGCATGAACTCGCTGCAACCATTCATTAAAATCATTGGGGAACTCATCATCCTCATATCCCAGAATTTGCTTCCATCGCGGGGAGAAAAATACTTCATTGGTTGCTAGATTCCAGTCCCAGATGCCATCATTGTTACCTTTTAAGGCTAACTGCCAGCGTTCTTCACTTTTGCGTAATTCTTCCTCTGCCTGTTTGCGCGCGGTGATATCAACAATTAACCCATCCCATAGAATACTTCCATCCGCTTGTTTTTCGGGGTTGGCATCCCCTTGTAGCCATTTAATTTGACCCGATACGATAATTCTCCAGATGGAATGCCAGGGTTCTAAAGTAGTGGCTGAACGAGCGATCGAGTCTCCCTGTCTCTCGCGATCGTCTGGATGAATTTGCTCAAGAAATAACATTGCATCTTCCATCGCCGCTTCTGGTTCAAACCCATAAATTTTGCGGCAACCTGGACTGACATAAGGCGCCGTAAATTTTCCATCAGGATGCAACATAAATTGATAAATCATCCCGGGAATATTAGCCGCAAGATTATAATATCGAGTATGGCTTTGTTCCAATTGCTGAGTCCGCTGTTGCACGGTTTGTTCAAGCTCGTGTGCATACTCTTTTTGAGCTTCATAGAGTTGAGCATTTTCTAAGGCGATCGCGGCTTGAGAACAAAGCAATTTCAGCAGTTCTACTCGCCCTGGATTAAAGGCAGCAACAATGAGGTTATTTTCTAAATAAAGAATACCGAGGAGTTTTCCCTGACCTAAAATGGGGCTACATAAAACCGACTTGGGCTGAGTTGTTAAAATATAAGGGTCACTAGCAAATTCCTCTTCTTGACTCGCATAGTTGAGGACGATATCTTCTTGGGTTCGACTGACGTAGTTAATGATAGAAAGGGGCAGAATTAAGTGAGTTTCTCCAGCGATCGCTTGGCGTATAGAGATTTCAGCCGCTTCAACTTGCCCGGAGGCTTCTATCACAAAGTTGCCCTTTTGGTTAAGCAGCAGATATCCCGTCTGGGCTCCTGCATTTTCTAAGGCAAGACGCATCAATTTAGCCAATAATTTATCTAATGAAACTTCACCAATGAGCGCTTGCGAAGCTTGAATAACCGTATTAAAATCCAAAGAAATTGTAGGAGAGCTACTGGTTGATTGATGATAATCCGTGTTATAAGATTGGAGAAAATAGGCTTGCTTTATTTTTGAAATTAAGTCCGGATATAGCTGTTCTAACTGGTTAGTTTTACCTTTTGCTCCCCAGCGTGTATAGCAATAATAGGCTTCAGTCATGTAAGTTTCAGCGATTTTGCGTTTGCCCCAATTCCAATAAAATTGGGCTGCAAGTTCATTGGCAAGCGCTTCTTCTTGCAGATATTCAGCGGCTTTTGCTCCCGCTATGGCCCCATCATATAGGTCCATTGCTTCCATGAATTCACCCAGCACTTTAGCTCGTTCTGCGGCTACTAACTCATACTTATGTTGAAAGTTTATCGGAGCATAAACTGCCCAATTTTGCAATTGAATTTGATTCAAATCCACCTGTTCTAAATAATCGCCTTGATTGCTTGGGGGCAGGTTTGGATAGACCGCTAAAAGGCTCAAAGATTCATAAAAATTGAGTACAGCGACGTGGAGATAACCTAACGCGGATCCGCTTTGTTCTTTCGCTAATCCCGCAAATCGTACTGCTTCAGGATAGTCTTTAAAGTGGTACAATAAAATAGTTTTACATAAATAGACCATAAACAAAACTGTCCCACTTTGGGAAGCAATTAGCTTGGGTAACATCTGCCTTTCATCAAAGCTGGACCCTATCAAATCCCGGGGATTTGAGGCTTCTCCTAATAAATTTAGCGCAAGCTGCCTCCAAACACTTCCATAATATATGGCGGTTTCTATTTTACTTCTTTGGGCTAAACTAATATATTTTTCTTGTTGTTCTATGACATTATTTAAGCTATTTTCCGTTAAAACTGCAAATGCACAATAGTTTCCGGCACAATAACAACCCCATTCTATATCCCCTGTTTCGAGGCCAGTTTGCACTCCTTCTATAAATTGAGGCAAACTATTTTTTCCATGTTCTTTCCAAGGACGGTTATGAGCATTAAACAAATTATAAACTTTAGCGACTAATTCTTTAGTGCTAAATTTTTCTACTAACCTTAAAGCAATTTGACCGGAATGATATCCCGTCTCAATTTCTCCTAGTCCGGATAAGAACAACCCATAAAATCCATAAGCAAAAGCAGCTAATCCCGAGTTTCCTTCTTGAATACAAAACCGAATAATCGTTAAAATGGTCTGAGGAAACATATCGGGTTTAGCAAAAAATATGGGGGCGCACAGGGTGGTTAAAATTCTTAAGGCTGAGAGTTTATAGGGGTCTGTGAGGATGGGGATATTTTCTAAGTCACTTAGAGAGGGCAGGGGAATTACTAGGCTTTCTGCGGGGTCAAGGGAAAGGATTTCTATTCCCAATTCTTTTAAAATTTCGAGTCCCTGGTTGATTGCCGGGAGGATTTTAAGTTGAGCACTATAAACTTGCATTTGCAATTCGCCTAATTTGACGCGATCGCCTAGTGAAACTGTGTGTTTAAGTGCCGAATCAAGGAGGGCTAAAGCAGAATCAAAGTTAGCATTTAAATAGTCTAATTCTATCGCTTCACTATACAAAGAAAATGTCAGCACATAGTCAGTTTCCCAACTATTTGAAGCCAGAATTTTTAGCCCAATCGTGACATAGCTGAGGGCGGCTTCATAAGCGATTGCAGCTTTAGCTTTTTTAGCAGCGATCAGGTTAAGTTGAGCAATTCGATTGAGAAAATTGCGATCGCTGATTTGGTCTAGGGCAATGTTTAAGTGATTAACCCGTTCAAAAACAACGGCTTCCATGTCTTCTTCTGGAGTTGCCTCTAGTAGCAATTGACCGATTTTAAGATGGGTTTCTTTTCTGCATTCTTCAGGAATCAAAGCATAAGCAGCTTGTTGAACGCGATCGTGCAGAAATTGGTAGGCGATCGGTATTTCTTTTTGCTGAATTTTCTGAGGTAGATTTTCCCCTTCTTCCTGATTGAGAAATGGGTCCACGACTGATGCTGGTAAAATCAAACCCGCTTGCAATGCTGACCCCAATTCAGCAGCGGTAACTAAAGTAGACTTTTGATTAAAAATTCCGATAACTTCTACAGTAAACCTGTTCCCGATACAAGCGGCAAGGCTGAGGAGATTTTGGGTTTCTTCAGGCAGCTTTTGGATTCTTTTAACGATTAAATCACCGACACTACAATTACAAATTCCCATACTCTGAATTTGCTCAGAATTCCATTGCCAACTTTGGGAAGACCAATCATAAAATAACCAGGATTCCCGATAAAATGTGGTCAGAATTTGAGTTGCAAAAAATGGATTGCCCCCCGCTTGATTAAATATGATTTCCGCTAAATTTTTGGAATTTACCGATTCTTGTAACGTATCGGCAATCAATTCTTCAATTTCAGCCAGTTCTAACGGCTGTAAATTTAAATGAGTCACTCTAATCCCGGTTTTTACCAATCTTTCTAGGGTCTGAATGGTTGGATGTAAAGGAGAAACTTCGTTGTCTCGGTAGGCTGCAATCAACAATAAATTTTGACAGTCTGAATCGCTTATAAAGCCTTCAATTAATTTCAGGGAAGCCCAATCAGCCCACTGTAAGTCATCTAAAAATACAACAAGGGGTTTTTCACCTTGAGTAAACACCGTAATAAACTGCTGAAATAAGCGGTTAAATCGGTTTTTAGATTCTGTAAATCCCAATTTAGGGACTGAAGGTTGTTTGCCAATAATTAATTCTAAGGCGGGAATTACATCGATTATAATCTGTCCATTATTACCCAATGCCGCCAGCAGTTTTTCTTGCCATTGATGAATTTGAGCAGCGGATTCCTTCAACAGTTGCCCAATTAATGAATCAAACGCTTGAATCAGTGAATCATAGGGAATATTTTGCTTAAATTGGTCAAACTTGCCACTAATAAAATAGCCTGGATATCGCACCCATTGTTTTTGAGTTTCTTGAACTAAAGCTGATTTACCAATTCCAGAATAACCAGTAACTAAAACTAGTTCAGCCGCCCCCTCACAGATTCGCTCAAAAGCCGCCAACAATTGTTTTTTTTCAGTTTCTCGTCCATATAGCGTTTGAGGAATTTGCAACTGTCCGGAATAATCTTTTTGGCCTAATTTAAATTCGCTAATCTTCCCCCGTTGTTCCCATTGATTCAAACAATATTCTAAATCATGCTTTAGGCCAAACCCACTTTGATAGCGGTCTTCGGCAGTTTTTGACAGTAATTTTATCACGAGGTTAGAAACCGCAACGGGAATCTCAGGAACCAGGTCTTTGGGTGGAACGGGAACTCGGGCAATATGGCAATGAACTAATGCGATCGCTTCCTGAACTTGATAGGGTAATTCTCCCGTGAGCATTTCATAAAAAGTCACCCCTAATGAGTAAAAATCTGTGCGATAATCGATCGCCCGATTCATTCGTCCGGTTTGTTCTGGAGACATATAGGCAAGGGTTCCTTCCAGACTATTCGGATGGACTACTGTAGCGGTTTCTCTCGACGACTGGGAGGCGATCGCAAAATCAATTAACTTAACTTCTAAGTTTTCTGAATTGATAATAATATTGCTAGGTTTAATATCTTTATGAATAATCTGATGTTGATGAATTTCACCTAGAGTCTGGGCCAGTTGAATCGCTATTTTTAAAAAATCTTTAATTTCTAACTGGCATTGCTGGAGAAATATTTTAAGAGAAATTCCACCTGAATCGGGTAAAATTAAAACCGGCAGGTGATTCCACATTTCCAGACTTAACGGAGGAATGATTCCTTTCGCAGTTAAGGTTTTGGTGATTTCATATTCATGATGGAGTTGAGCAATGTCTTTTGGGTTTGGATAATCAGTTCCTAGGGCTTTTAAAATGACCGGCAATCTATCGGTTTCTCGAATCCCTCGATACACAACCCGCTTACCATTTCTGTAAATTTCTTGTCCAATCTGATAGCCGCTCAGTTGAATCATATTTTTCCCATCCCGTCATATTTTTACAATTAATTAAGGTTGATTATTCATAAATAACTGGGTTAATTCATAAAATTTGCTTATTAATTTGTGGGTTTTAGTTTGGGCAAATTAGAACGCTTTTAATTCCTCATCTACCCCTGCCTTTTCTCTAAATTTTACAACAATTTTTTACTCTCATCTATTAAAACAAACTGGATTATTCATGATTTTGAATTAGCTCGATAATTTTGTCAAACCGCAGATGAGTTACAAAATTAGTAATTGTGTCAGTTAAGGCTATATCTGAATCAGGAATTTGAGCTGTTAAACTAGCGATCGCCTCATCATCCAATTCT
>CBFGOM010000156.1:0-15794 GCA_965650385.1 uncultured Oscillatoriaceae bacterium | reverse complement strand
CTGGCGCACCCGCACCGTGCGACCCTGACTGTTAGCAATATAACCCTGTCGATAGGGACTCCCCACAGCCAGCGATCGCCATGATTGATTTTTGACTAAAAATTTCCGCTCAATTTCTATAGCCATTTTAAAAGAAAAACCCCTCTAAGTAACCGATGTTAAATGAGCCCGCATTTGCGGGCTTTGTCCGTAAAGAAACAGCGCAGAAGCTGCCCAATTTGACTTAATGAGTCGCCAGAAAAGCTGTTACTTCCGTCGGCTGAGGTTGAGCGGCGATCGCACCGGGTCGGGTCGTCGTCAGGGCTCCTACTGCCATTGCATATCGGACCACATCTTTTGCGCAGCTTGGATCTTCTAAATATTTGACCCCATGCATACAAACCTGATGAATAAACCCGGCAACAAAGGCATCTCCCGCCCCGGTTGTATCCACCACATCCACCGAAAAACTGGGGATTACCCCTTCATTTTCCCCTAAACAATAAGTCGTATTATTGGCTCCAGCGGTGACTAATACCCCTTCTACATTGCCGAGACGATATTTAATTGCACCCGCATCAATGGTATCAAACAACCATTGGGCTTCCTCATCGGAAATTTTCAAGAAATCAACCCGTTTAATTAAGGATTCAATTACTTCTTTAGATTCGGTGGGGTCGGGCCAAAACATATCCCGACGATTGATATCAATCGCAATTTTTACATCATATTGTTCTGCCATATCTAAAGCGCGAAAAACGGCTTTCCTGGAATCAGGAAAGGCCAATTCTAAACTGCCTACGACTAGAAAATCTGCCTGAAAAAACAATTCATGGGGTAACTGATCCGCTTGAAGGCGAGTATCTGCAAATTCCGTGGTATCGATTTCCCCAAACCCGGCAAAGCTGCGATCGCCCTCTTCAGAACGGACAACATACACCTTGCGGGTGGGGGCCGTCTCATGACGCTGCACCCCGGTACAATCAACGCCAATATCTTTGAGGAGATTCACCAGTTCGTCCCCGGCGTCATCTTGTCCCACACAGCCAATAAATCCGGCTGGAGTCCCCAATTTCACCAAGCCCGAGGCTACATTTGCCGGTGCACCGCCGGGGTAAGGAGTCCAGGACTCAACCTCCTCATAAGCTTGACCTGGGCGATCGGCCAAACAATCAAATAGAATTTCCCCTAAACACAAAACTTGTGGATGAGCCATCACATTACTCCTAGATTGGAACATACTGTTCAATTTACAGCCTACAAGAAATCGAGCATCTCTCTCAAGTCAGGGATTGATGACCTTACCTTAAAATTAAAGGGAGAGAAGGGAGATTAATTAGAACGAGTTGGAGATAATTTTTACTTTTTTTCCTCTTGAATTGCCGCAGCAATGCGCTCGCCAAATTCGGGATCAATATTAGCTAGAGAAAGCATTTGTAAATACTCCTGTTTGGTCAATCCGGCTTGCTCGATCGCCGCAATTGATGCGCTTTCAATTTCTCGTTCGATCCGTTGTGATTCTAGGGAGGTCGGTGCCGAGAGTAATTCTTGTTGTCGGCCTTCGATGTGACGTAACACTTCTAAATAAGCCCCCACAAACTGAGAGACCTTCGCCGAGGGAATGGTATTGGTATCAAGGGTTGGGCGATTGGGAGCCGCCTCAGATGCGGGGGAAGGGACGGTTAAAGCATCCAGACCCTCCGAGGCGATCGCCCCTCTAACTCCCCAAAACCATAAAGCGGTTACCATTACGAACATTGTTATGAATTGCAGCAATTGTTTGGGCATGAATTGATAGAATGGACTCAAGATAATTTTTTTAATTTTTGGACTCAAGGTTTAGTTTATTTTAGGACAACTTTTGCGTTACTTCATGAATTGATAATTCCCGGTCCTAAATAGCTTCGCCCACTTTAAGGATATGGCAATAGGGAGGATAGGAAAGATAAATTTTCTACTAACCACTTCAGTCCTTTCCTCCCCATCCCCCCTTCTCCCCCGTCCCCCCTTCTCCCCCATCCCCCCATCCCCATTTCCCCCTCACGGATGACTAAAAGACAAAATAAGCGTAAAATCCATGAGATTTGAGACAGATTTCCGATAAAATCGGTACAATATAGGTAGATATACAGAGATAGGAAATGCTTATGACTGGCGGGGACTCTCAGACCCATGTAACCCTTTCGGAGCGAGAGCTACAGGTCATTGAACTGGTAGCATCTGGTTTGACAAATCAGGATATAGCAGAATCGCTAGAAATTAGCAAGAGGACGGTAGATAACCATATCAGCAATATTCTGAACAAAACAAAAACCGCCAACCGTGTGGCTTTAGTCAGATGGGCCTTACAATCGGGTAAGGTTTGCATCGACGATGTTAATTGCTGTACCTTACCGCAATTCACTGACGAAGAGCCCGAACCAGAACCTGTTCATGAATATATTGAAGACACTCAAGAGATTGAGGACCTAGGGTAAGCCGTCATTAAACATGGAAGAGTTAAAAACTCAGGGAACCGAAAATAATTCGGTGCAATATGAAATCCCAGGATTGCCATTAACGGTGTATCGAGAATTGGCAGCGCATCTGCGGCAGGTTCAAGGGGTAGAAGTTGAACTAATTCCCCAAACTGCCGCAGTGTTTAATTATCATGACAGCCAAATCGCGGGACTATCCATCCAGTATGGACCGGATGCGGAAGCGATCGCACCTCAACGGGTGGAACAAATCCTAGGATATTACCGCGATCGCCATCGTCGGAATTCCTAGGATATTTTGGGTCATAAAATCACCAACACGGGTTGATTTTATCTGGGAAATAGCAGCAATCGAAAACGAAGCAATGGGCGCAATTCAAGCATTACGAGGAACCCGAGACATCCTGCCAGCAGAGGTAGGCTATTGGCAAAAAGTAGAAGCCGTTGTCCGAGAAATTCTCGGCAAAGCCAGCTATCGAGAAATTCGGACGCCAGTTTTTGAACTGACGTCCCTATTTGAACGGGGAATTGGGGAAGCGACAGATGTCGTGGGTAAGGAAATGTACAGTTTCCAGAGTCGGGGAAAAAAACCCTACTCCATGACCCTGCGTCCCGAAGGTACTGCAGGAGTGGTCCGCGCCTATATTGAGCAGAAACTGCACGCGGCAGGGGGGGTGCAGCGGTTGTGGTACACCGGACCGATGTTCCGCTATGAACGACCCCAGGCGGGACGACAGCGCCAATTTCATCAAGTCGGGGTGGAGGTTCTGGGTACTGCGGACCCTCGTGCAGATGTGGAGGCGATCGCGATCGCCACGGATATCCTGCAAACCTTGGGACTGAAAAACCTACACCTAGACCTCAATTCCGTCGGCAACAGCGAAGACAGACAACGCTATCGAGAGGCTTTAATTGCCTATCTCACCCCCTATCAAGGGGAATTAGACCCGGATTCCCAGGACCGACTCACCCGTAATCCCCTGCGAATTTTAGACAGTAAAGACAAACGCACCGGAGAAATTGTCCAAGATGCACCCAAACTGGGAGATTATCTCTGCGACGACTCAAAACGGCACTTTGAGCGGGTCCAAAACCTGTTAACTCAGTTAGGAATTCCCTATCAATTGAATCATCGCTTGGTGAGGGGATTAGATTATTATAGTCACACTGCTTTTGAAATCATTTCCGATGATTTAGGGGCACAAGCAACGGTCTGTGGCGGTGGACGGTATGATAATTTGGTCAGCCAATTGGGAGGACCGGATACCCCTGCTGTGGGTTGGGCGATCGGCTTAGAACGGTTAATTATCCTGCTGCAACAACTGGATACCCTTCCCCAAATTCGCTTAGATTTTTATGTTGTTTCCCGGGGGGAACAGGCGGAAGAAAATGCCTTAGTCTTAGCGCAAAAATTGCGTCATGCCGGATTTAGCGCCGAGGTGGATTTAAGTGGCAGCGCCTTTGGGAAACAGTTCAAACGAGGCGATCGGTCCGGTGCCGCTGCCTGCTTGATTTTAGGGGATGAAGAAGCCCAGAATCAAACCGTCCAACTCAAATGGTTAGCAACCGGAGAACAAACAGCCCTCACCCAAGCGGACCTCTTAGCCAACCCCGACCAATTGCGCCAACAATTACAAACCCCCAATCCCTAATAATTTCTGGATGTTTAAATTTGGTTAAAAAAAACACAGATTAAACAGATTTAATCTGTTAAAATCTATTTAATCTGTGCATAGGGGGTCTTGCCCTTGTCGGAACACCTGTAATAATTATAGCTGGAGTAGGCGCTACCCTATAGCTTATTGTTCACTCTTTAGTCATCAGAAACTTTGGTGATAATATTTCTCCATCAATTCAATAAACCTTGAATTAATGAAGAACCAACGTATAAGGAGTAATTTCCATGAACAAATCTGATAATAATGAGAATTCCCCTGAAGATATAAAAAGCTTATTAATCAAAAGCTTTTTTGGGCCTTTTTTACAACAAATGGGTCAGGGTATGGGATTGTTAATTATCCTAGGAATTGGCCTATTATTGTTGCAGCATATGGGCGATGGAGATGGTGGTGGTGATGCTCGTATAGCCCTTGTTGTGGGAACAACTACTGCTGGTGTTCTAGTCACGATGCTTGAAACGCCTTTAGTCGTGGCTGTTGGTGTTGGGATACTGGTATGGTGGATTGTCCAGCAGGCTATGTAATTGAAAAATACAGGAAAAGTCATGAACCTTATTGAAATCTCAAAAGTTTCCAAATCATTTAGTGTAGACAATCAAACAAAACAGGTTTTAAACAAAATAAGTTTTTCAATAAAACCTGGAGAATTTGTGGTTTTACGCGGAAATAACGGAAGTGGTAAAACCACTTTGGTTAACCTGATATTGGGGTTATTGAAGCCCACCACTGGAAAGGTCAAACTATTTGGATACTCTCCTGATGACCCCCGATCTAAAATTAATCTGGGAGTCATGCTCCAAAAAGTCTCGGTTCCAAGAAATATGAAGATTAAAGAATTAATCAATCTTTTAAGGAGCTATTATCCAAATCCCCTGGATTATGAAAAAATTGTAGCAGCAGTCAATCTTGAAGGCAAACAAGAGTTCTGGGCTTCTAAACTTTCAGGAGGAGAAGAAAAACGTCTGTATTTGGCTCTAGCTTTAGCAGGTAATCCTGAGATGCTAATTTTAGACGAGCCTACTACCAATTTAGATACTGAAGGTTGCTCAAATTTCTGGACGCAAATTAAAGAATACAGAAAAAAGGGCCTGACTATTTTAATGATTACCAACAATCAATCTGATTGGGAGGAGTTGGAACAGTTGGCGACTCGTACTGTGACTCTCAGTAATGGGGAAATTGTAGAAGATAAAATTATAAACACTTCTAACAAATCACCAATTAAGATTATTAATAATAAACCAATTGATAAGTCGGTAATGTTTTCTACTTTGGTTCAACAAATCAAGGCAGAAAGCCTTCAGACTATTCGGAATCCTATTGACTTAGTAGGGATTTTTGGATTATCAAGCTTGGCTTTTTTATTGAACGACTCTCTAGGAGAATTAGGTTTTATATTTTTTGCCGGACTTATCCTGTTCATCTTTTCTATCGAACGCCTGGGGAAAAGGGTGGCTACTGAGAGAATTGAAGGATGGCTAAATCTATTGCGAGTTACTCCTCTTCCTCCGGTAATTTATCTAGCGGCCAAAGTCATAGTTGCTCTGATGGTTTTGGCAAGCACTTTGATATTTATTTTGTCAGCCGGGGCTTTTAAAATCGGAGTAGAACACAATTTTCTGGAATGGCTTTTAATTTTCGTGAATTTAATTATCGGAATAATTCCCTTTGCTATTTTAGGGTTGGCCCTGGGATATTTATTTAAACCTAAAAGCGTCGATTCAATTGTTGCGCTATCCTTTCCCTTTGCTTTAATGACTTGTGGGTTGCTTCCTTTTCCTTGGGTTGACGAGCTAGTGACTTTTTCCCCGTTTTATCATTATGCTCAATTGGCATTGTGGTCAGCCGGAGGATTAGGGAATTATGATGACCAGTTTTTCCTCCATGTTATCGGGTTGTTATTGGCGGGATCTATGTTTGGCTTTGTAGCAATTTGGGCTTTTAAACGACAAGACGTAGTGTCGTAAATTCACAAATTATATAGCAGTTCCTACAACCTCTTAGCCAACCCCGACCAAGACTTGCTCAAAAAAAACACAGATTACACAGATTTTTCCAGAGATTTTATCTGCGTTAATCTGTGTAATCTGTTGTTTTCCCTCTAAAAACTATTTCTCAATCGGTTGAAATTCTTTAGCGGGATAGGTTTTAACTGGGAACTGGAAGATGGCAAAAATTGCCTTCATGGTAAAAATAAACATGGATACGGTTCCCAAGGCGAACACGATATCCCCGGGTATTCTTAACCACACGGTCCAGCGCATCCAGGGGGAACCGATGACTTCGGCACTTCGGGCGTACCAGGTTCCGTATTCTACGGATTGGGCGAGTTGATAGAATCCGTTGGGTATTAATCCAAAGATTAGCATCATGACTAATCCGATATTAATGGCCCAAAATGCGAATTTAATCCAGCGATCGTCCCAAGCGTCATCCGGGACGAACTCGCGCAAGGCAAACAGCATGAGGGCGATCGCCAAGCAGCCATAGACCCCAAATAAGGCGGCGTGAGCATGAATTGGGGTGGTATTGATTCCTTGGGAATAATACAGCACAATCGGCGGATTAATCAAGAATCCAAACACGCCTGCACCGATTAAGTTCCAAATACAAGTTGCGATGAAAAATCGCAAGGGCCAGCGATAAAATCCTTCGGCTTCTTTGGACAATTTTAAGGTTTTTAAAATTTCAAAGCCAATCAGGGTTAGCGGGACGACTTCTAAGGCGGAAAAGACGGACCCGATCGCTGCAATAAAGGAAGGAGTTCCGGAAAAGTAAAGGTGATGCAATGTTCCTATCACACCGCTGCCTAAATATAACAGGGTGGTTAAATAGGTGGCACGCAGGGCCGATGACCGCCGTAAAAAGCCTAATTCACTACATAAATAGGCAATTACAACAGTAGCAAACACCTCGAAAAATCCTTCAACCCAGAGATGAATCACCCACCAGCGCCAATACTCAGCAATACTCAAGGGCGTGTGATTGGTGTACATCAATCCCACGGAATAAAATAGGGGAATGGTGATGGCACTATACAGGAAAAAGTGACTCAATCCGGTTGGGCTTTTTTCTTTTTGTAAGGCCGGTTTAAACCCGCGATACAGTAACCACAGCCAGAATATCATCGCGACAATGAGCAGGATTTGCCAAACTCGTCCTAGTTCGATATATTCATAGCCTTGATGTCCCCACAAGAAGCTAGTTTTGACGCTAAATAGACCTTGTACGGCTGACCAAGACCCAATCAGGGAACCGACAACGACGACGGTTAATGCGCCTAATAAGACGCTATTCCCGAGGGCTTGTCCTTTCGGTTCATAGCCACTAAATCGCGGAGCAAAATACAGTCCGGCGGCTAACCAACAGGTCGCAATCCAGAAAATAGCGAGTTGTAAATGCCAAGTTCGAGTTGCAGCATAAGGGAGATACTGGTTGAGGGGAATCCCATAAAATCCTTCTCCTTCTACGGCATAATGGGCGGTAAACATTCCCATGAGAATTTGCACGAGAAACAGTGCCATTGCCACGCCAAAAAATAGCGAGGTTACTTTCTGGCTGGGGGTGGGAATTCGCACGGCGGGACGGGCGGGAACGGGTAATACTTCGTCCTCTTCTTCTTTTAAATAGATGAAGAGAAAAATCCCAATTCCCGCAATTAAAACGATGACGGAAACGATAGACCAGATCAGAAATTGGGCTGGGGGTTGGTTCCCAATTAAATCATCATGAGGCCAATTTGCGGTATAGGAAAAGGGTGCATTCGGACGATTGGCGGATGCTGCCCAAGAGGTCCAGGCAAAGAAGGCGGTGACGTCGTGAATTTGGCTATCATCTTTGAACCAACCGGAGGGAATGGAGTGAATGGCTGACCCTTTTGCTAAGAGTTCATGATAGTCTTTAAAAACCTCTTGGAGTCCTTTACTTTGAGCGTCAGTTAACAGGAGTTCGTGGGTTTCTGGACTATACCGATTGGTTTTAAATTGTTCACTGACTCGCGCTTGCAGACTGGCGCGATCGGGGGCGGGTAATGCTTGTAAATCCTTTTGAGAAAAGCTGGGATTGTTGTTGTATAATATGCCAGCGGTGGCTAATCCCCAGCGATGTAAGACATCTGCTGTCCAGTCCGGGGCGAGGTAGCTACCATGTCCCCAGATGCTGCCAATATCCTGTCCTCCGCGTGAGAGGTAGATTTCCTGTCCCGATTGGATGTTAGCTTGGGTGACGAGGATTTCTTGATTAGGCGATCGCACGATGTCGGGAACAGGTGGGGCATTTTTGGAAATGACCGCCCCCGCCCACAGTAATACACTAAAGGCAATGATACAAATCAGGGCTAACCAGGCGGGTAAGGTGAGTTGTCGCCTGACAGGACTGATTGCATCTTTGGCATCTAATAGGGTTGAATCTGCCATTGCAATATTTCCCCCAATTTATCGATGGATTATTTTCAACTAGCTCGATAGTAGCGAATTTAACTGAAAATTGACGAGTTTATAAAACTTTATATTTTGATGGAGCTATTTGGGGGCTAAAAATTGATAATTTATACCCATTTGGTGTTGACAAGTGGGATAAAACTGTTAATAAATGTAAGAATTTATGGGGATCGTGATAAAATTAATTAAAATTAGACGCAAGAGGTCTAATCACTCGGAGGTGATTCGCCACAAAGAAGGGGGGTAAACTCGGGTTGTTGTCGTACCAATGAACCCGGGAATCGACGGGGCTACTGAAGGGTAACTCTTGCGCCGCTTTGTTCCAGTTGCAGTTTTGCCGATTCGGCTTCCGATGTGGGAAGTTGATGGAGGACAATTTGTGGGGTGGATTCAATCAAGTTTTTGGCTTCTTTGAGTCCTAATCCGGTGAGGGCTCTCACGGTTTTTAGGGTAGAAATTTTAGACTCAGGGGGGACAAATTGTAAAATTACATTGCGGAATTTCGGGGATAGCGGGAGGGGATCACTGTCTTCAAGTTCGGGGATATCGATATCTAAATGATAGAGGATTAAATCAAGTTTTCGTTCGATTTGTGCGAGGCGGCGATCGCTCTCTGTTGGGGTGGGATTGTCCCACAGTTGTCGTTCGATTTGTTTGAGGCGGTTTTCATGAGTCTTGATGGTAGGGGGAAGGTCGGCTTTTTTAATAGTGGAGAAGATTCTTATCCACGTTAATACTAGGAGAGTGATTCCGACAAATAGGATGACAAGTTCCATTGTTTTTGATGGGGTGTAAAATGTATTTAGAACACACAAGATATAAAAACAATTGAAGTATAAATCCCCGTTGCAACAAGCAACGGGGGAAATAACGACTCAATGTCGTTACTAGGAACAGGAGAGACGTTAGAGAACGCCTTTAGAACTGGGGATGGTGGTGGCGCGACGGGGGTCGATTTCCGTTGCCATGCGCAGACTACGGGCGAAAGCTTTAAAGGTGGCTTCGATAATGTGATGGGAATTAATGCCGTCGAGTTGGCGGATATGTAAGGTCATTTGGGCGTGATTGACGATCGCCACGAAGAATTCCCTCACTAATTGGGTGTCATACGTTCCCACTCGTTGGGTAGGAATGTCTAAGCCATAGCTTAAGTGAGGGCGACCGGAAAAGTCCAGGGCGACTTGAATTAAGGCTTCATCGAGGGGGGCAACAAAGTGACCGAAACGGATGATACCTTTGCGATCGCCGAGGGCTTTACCCAAGGCTTGACCTAATGTAATCCCCACATCTTCATTGGTATGATGGTCATCAATTTCTATATCTCCAGTGGCTTTTACCTCCAAGTCAATCAAGCCGTGAGAAGCAATTTGATGTAACATATGGTCCAGAAAGGGCACCCCTGTAGCAGCGGTACAGTGCCCTTGACCATCGAGATTAATCGTCACATGGACATCAGTTTCTCCAGTGGTGCGTCGGACGGTGGACATCCGGGGGAGTTGGCCTAAATTGTTTTGAGAGTCAGTTTTTGTAGAAGTCTCGGCGGAAGAAGTCGGGGTAATACTTGTAGGCATAATTGGCTTTGATGGCGATCGCAAAAATAGTCTTAATCTTGATCTTATCTTGTCTGTGGGGAAACCTTGAACAATTAACAGATCAAAGGTTTGAATTAGGGAGAAGAGAAGAAGAGATCCCCCCAACCCCCCTTAAGAACGCCAATCGGCTTTTGGAACCGACTTTTTAAGGGGGGTTTTGGGAATGGAAGCGCGAGTTTTAAACCTAAATTCTCAATTCTTCAGGGATTACATTCCCATAATGCAGTAGCCGGAATCGACATAGATAATTTGACCTGTGATGCCGCTGGATAAGTCACTACAGAGGAATGCGGCAGTATTGCCCACTTCCGTTTGGGTGACAGTCCGGCGGAGGGGGGCCATTTCTTCCACATGGTGGATCATGTCCAGGATGCCACCGACTGCAGAAGAGGCGAGGGTCCGAATAGGACCGGCAGAGATGCCATTGACGCGGACATTTTGAGGTCCCATTTCAGCGGCGAGGTAGCGGACATTCATTTCTAAGGCAGCTTTGGCAATCCCCATGACGTTGTAGTTAGGGATAACACGGACGCCACCGAGGTAGGTGAGGGTGACGATGCTACCGCCTTGAGTCATTAGGGGTTTGGCTGCAGCGGCGAGGGAAACCAAGGAGTAGGAACTAATATCCAAAGCGCGGGTAAAGCCTTCGCGGGAGGTGTTGCTAAAGTCTCCGGAGAGTTCCTCTTTACCGGCAAAGGCGAGGCAGTGGATCAGGATATCAATTTTGTCCCAGGTTTCGCGAATGGTGTCGAAGGTGGCTTGAATTTGGGCGTCATCCTGGACGTTGCAGGGGACAAACAAACTGGGATTAAGGGGTTCAACTAATTCCTTGACTTTTTTTTCTTGACGGCCCTTTTCATCCGGGAGATAGGTGATGCCGAGATTGGCCCCAGCTTTGTGGAGTTGTTGGGCGATACCCCAAGCGATGGAACGGTTGTTAGCAATTCCGGTGACTAAGGCGTTTTTTCCTGTTAAATCTAGCATGGAGGGTTTATTCTAGTAAAAATTACTCAGGAACAAGGGTTTGGCCCCAGGGTGAGGCTGGCGGGATCACAGGGCTGTCCCCGAAAGAGCGATCGCCCCTGATGGCGGTTGACGGGCTACGGTTGCAGCCATCAGACCCGAGGAGTGACTCGATCGCGTTTACCGCGCTGGGTCTGTTCCCCAATTTGATTGAATCACAACGGGGGACTCTGGAACGGGGCTATTGGCCGATCGCCCTGCTGAGTGGCGTGGGTTTGGAGGTGACCCCTCGACGGAAATTGGCGATGGAAATATTTTTATCCAGGGATCAGCCAACTGGTCGCAATTCTGTATCCCCAAGCACAAAAAAACCTCGAATCGTCCGTTTAAGTAATGTAAAGTACAAAAGTCAGAGAACTCTAACAAGAGCCGGTCGGTAATGACAATAAACCGTTAGCAAGTTATCAAAAAAGAAGATACGACATGACAATTAGAAGGAACGGATATGGTAATGACCCAAGATAGACCACTAGCCGCAGTATTCCGTCAGATGGGAAGTGGATCGTTTCCCCCAGTGGTGGAGAATTACGAACGAGGAAAAACCATCTTTTTCCCTGGGGATCCCGCTGAACGGGTTTATTTTTTACTCAAAGGTGCTGTTAAGCTATCCCGCGTCTATGAAGCGGGAGAGGAAATTACCGTGGCCCTGCTGCGGGAAAATAGTGTCTTTGGGGTACTCTCCCTGATTACGGGACATCGTTCGGACCGCTTTTATCATGCCGTAGCCTTTACCCCTGTCGAATTGCTTTCGGTCCCGATCGACCAGGTGGAAAAGGCGCTGAAGGAAGATCCCGAACTGTCTATGTTGATGTTGCGGGGGTTATCTTCACGGATTTTACAGACAGAAATGATGATTGAAACTTTGGCACACCGGGACATGGGATCGCGGTTGGTGAGTTTTCTACTCATTCTATGTCGGGATTTTGGAGTACCAACTTCCGAGGGGATTACGATTGATTTAAAGTTGTCCCATCAGGCGATCGCCGAAGCAATTGGCTCAACTCGGGTCACCGTCACCCGGTTGCTGGGGGATCTGCGTTGTGAACAAATGATCTCCATTCATAAAAAGAAAATCACCGTTCATAATCCCGTAGCATTGAGTCAGCAATTTACTTGATCGGCTCAATAAAACAACGGTCAACCTTAACAGAATAGGGCAGAGAAAATCAGGGGATCAGGGATTGGGGTGAGAATGAGTCAGTTTTCCATTGATTTTCTGCCCTGGCGGACTGTCCCAGGGTACAGTCTGCTCGAAGTTGTTTTGCCAAAACCGGCGATCGCCTTGGGATCTCGAACCGATCATCCGGGCATCCGGTGTGAGAGGAGAAGTTCATGCAGGAATTCAGCGAAAAAACGGCAGAATACTGCTAATAGGATCGGCATTTGGATCTGTTATAGTGCAAAAGAGCGGAGCTTTGCCGGACGTCCTCGCAAAGTGTTTTAGCTCCGAAAGTTTTTGTCTTGGCTAGATCTGGACGGAGTTAAACAAGTGATGACGAGCGCATACGTCCTGATACTGGCTGTCTTAGTTTTGGGGGGTTTGCTCGCCACCCTGGGCGATCGCCTTGGTACTAAAGTCGGTAAGGCCCGGTTGAGTCTGTTTGGTCTGCGCCCCCGACAAACCGCTACGGTGGTCACGATTGTAACCGGGTTGATGATTGCAGCCTCAACCTTGAGTATCCTCTTTGCCACGAGTAAATCCTTGCGAGTGGGTGTGTTTCAACTGGATGAAAAACTCAAAGAATTGCGAGAAGCTCAAAAAGAACTCGTAGCCGTGATTACCCAGAAACAGCAGGTGGAAGCCGAACTCAACCAAGCCCGAGAACAGCAGGTGGCGGCGCAACAACAATTAAATGAGATTGATCGCTCATTGCAAGGGGCGCTCCAAAAACAAGCCCTGACTCAGGCTCAACTGAATCAGACTCAGGGGGAACTCAATCAAACTCAGACTCAACTTAGCGGCATTCAAACGGATTTTCAGAAAGCCCAAACTGAACTGAGTCTGATTGAAGGGAAATTCGAGCGCGCTCAAAGTCAGTTGGCGGAGGTTTCCCAACAGGCGCAGAAGCTGCGGGATGATATTGCTACCCTGCAACTGGAACGGCGGGAGTTGATCGAACAGGGGGAGCAAGTTAGAGCGACGATTGTCCAGCGGGATCGGGAATTGGCCCTCAAACAGGCAGAAATTGAGCAACAACGGCAGGAAGCCGCACAACAGAGGCAGTTACTCACGGAGCAGAAAAGCCAACTGGATGAGCAAATTCGTCTCCTGACGCAACAGCAACAGCAAATTAGCGTTCAGGAAGGGGATATTGCTCAACAACAGGCGCAAATGGCTCAACAGGCGGCAGAAATTGCCGCTCAAAAGCAGGCGATCGCCGTTCAGGAAGAAGAGTTAGGGAAACAGGAGGAGGAAATCGCTAGGCAGGAAATGGAGATTGCCCTTCAGGAACAAGCGATCGCGGTTCAAGAGGAGGAAATTGCCGAGCGCGATCGCCAGATTTCTGAGCAAGAAATGGCGATTACAGAACAGCGATCGTTATTGAAACAGTTGGGCACGCAGCAAGCGTTTCTCCAAGGGGAAGTCCAAAGTTTAGAACGGGATTTTCAACTGTTGCGGGAAGGAACGGTTGCCATTCGGCGGAATCAGGTGTTGGCGTCCGGGGTCCTGCGGGTCCTCCGCCCAGAAACGGCTCCGGAAGCAACGAAGCAATTGTTAACGGAAGCAAATCTGGCGGCGATCGCCTTGATTCGTCCAGGAACTGCCCAACGAAATGAATGGGCGATCGCGATTACTGAAACGGAATTAGAGCAACTGATCGGACAAATTGACGATGGTCAAGATTATGTGGTTAGAATTCTCTCCGCTGCCAATTACTTGTTAGGAGAACGGCAGGTAAATGTTTTTGCTGATGCAGTTCCCAATGAGGTGGTTTTTAACGAAGGAGAACTGGTGGCAACCACTGCGGTCCGGCCCTCGGAAATGACTGAAGATGAGATTAAAGAACAATTGAATTTATTGTTAGCCGCTGCGAACTTTAGAGCAAGGCGATCGGGAATTTTAACGGATTCTATCCAGGTGGGAGATGGTCGTCTGGCATCGGTGATGGAATTTATCAAGCAGCTTCCCAATAATAATGAACCGGGCATTATCCAAGCGGTTTCTGCCGGTGAAACCTATACCTCGGGTCCACTGACTTTAGAATTTACAGTGGTTCATCAAGGAAGAGTTGTGTTTCGCACGGAGTAGGGCAACCGGGTTAGGGTTTGCCCGGTTGGTTAAGGGTTAATCTGAATAAAGGTTAGGGAAGAATGACTGGAGTAATTGCCAGGTTAGTTTCCCGTTATCGGGAGAGTTTAAAAGGATAAAGACGCAATGGGTAACAGTCAAACAGACACAGTAATTTTAGGGTTTGATCCGGGCCGGTTGAAGTGTGGAATTGCCGTGATGAATAGCCGGGGCAAACTGTTGGTCCATGAAGTGGTTCCAGCGGAAGAGGCGATCGCCGTGATTGAATCTTTATATCAAGAATTTGGGGTTGATCTGCTTGTGATTGGCGATCGCACTACGTCGAAAAAGTGGCAAGAACATATTACCGAATCCCTATCTATCCCGTTACCCATTGTGCAAGTGGATGAACGCTACAGCACCTTACAAGCGCGCGATCGCTATTGGGAAATGTATCCGCCTCGTGGATTAACCAAGCTAATTCCCCAAGGAATGCGCCAACCCCCCAGGGCGATCGATGATATCGTCGCCATTCTCTTAATTGAGCGATATTTGGCCCAAAATAGCTAGGTTTCCAAACTGCACAGTGAAAAGTTCTGTATAACCCCTCGTGGATCGCTCTATGGGCATCAAAAAAATGGACCGGCATAAAACCAGTCCATAAGTCATACTGTTCAAAATTCTAAGCTTAACCCGTGTTACTATTAGGGACTTCCATAAAAAAAGTTCTGCATTAGAAGTTTTGCAGAATTGGAAAAGCCGATTGGCCTTCTTAAGGGGGGTTGGGGGGATCTCTGCGAGAAGATTTTATTTGTTGGAATACCCTTATGCACCCCTCCCTTGCGAATGGAGGAAATTCTCCCAATTTGGACAGTTGAAGGACTCTCATTAATTATCTCACACAACTTTTTACTATCCAGACCACTAACCAACCTAGGCGAACTCGAAGATCTGCTGCTATTCAACACTCAGGTTGCCAATATTTCGCCGCTGCAAGAAGGTTTGAACCAACGCACATTGGCTCGACCTATACAACAAGCTTGGGGCTGAGGTGAACGCCCTGATGAATTTGTCAAAGTTATCCGGGCTTGATCTGCTAGGGACTGGTTTGCTCCATCCGACCTGTCTAGTTGAACCGGCCAGCGTCTGCTTGTTTTCACCAGAGTACGGTATGGGGCCGCCCCAACCGGAAGAGTGGCGTGGGCATCGCTCTTCTAGCCATGTGGGCTAATCAATCAATATTTCGGGGGGAGTTGTTGCGGGCACATAAGTCGGGGATGGACTGTAACGGGCGAGGTTAAACCACCCCACTGCTAGTAGGAGACCCAAACCACAGCCCAACAAAAAAATCCAGGCATGAGAAGAGTCGAACACGC
>CBFGOM010000155.1:0-15802 GCA_965650385.1 uncultured Oscillatoriaceae bacterium | reverse complement strand
TGCCTAATTATCATCAGAAATTTATACCAAAACCACATTAATAACCATGACAGCAATCTCTTACTTAGCTCAACCCAGCTTAAAAATAGATGGAACTGAGGCGTCTGACAAATTAAGAGCAGATATTATAGAAATATCCGTAGAAGAAAGCATTCATCAGCCGGGAATGTTTACCCTAATGATTAACAATGATTATTTCCCCGGGACGGGAGAACCCTGGGGACATGAAAAATTATTCGCTATTGGTAAATCCATCGAAATTGGGTTTAGTTCCAGTACCACGGAAGCGCCGGAATTTTCTAAAGGAAAAACCAGTCCCAGCCTGTTTAAAGGAGAAATTACCTCAATAGAATGTAGCTTTACTGAAACCTCGGAAGCGACCATGCTGATTCGAGGATATGATGTGGGACATCGGCTGCATCGGGGGAGATATAATCGCTCTTTTCAAAATATGAGTGATACCGATATTCTTAAAAAAGTCATTGGGGAAGTGGGAATCTCCCCGGGGACCGTTGATCCGAGTGGTTCTCCCCATGATTATGTATTTCAAGAAAATCAAACCAATATGGAATTTTTGCGGGAACGCGCAACCCGCAATGGATTTGAATTGTTTGTTCAAGATGGGAAATTAAATTTTAGAAAACCCAAAGCAGGAACCACTTTAGAGTTGAAATGGTTACGGGATATCCACAGTTTTCGAGTGCGGGTTTCCAGTACGGAACAGGTGAGTGCGGTCGAGGTGCGCGGGTGGGATTATAAACAAAAAAAAGCGATTGTTTCTAATGCAAGTTCGGCCACTGTCTTAACGACAACCCAATATCAAGAGGGTAAATCAACCAGTTCAGCTTTCAATGGAAAACCCTCGCAAGCCACCATGATAGTGGTCGATAAACCCGTTTTTAGTAATCAAGAAGCGGATACGATCGCCCAGTCGTTATGCAATGAATTAGGCGGAGAATTTGTCCATGCCGATGCCGTAGCGGAAGGGAATCCAGACATCCGCACCGGCAAAGTTATCCAATTTGCCGACATGGGAAAATATAGCGGAAAATATTATATTACTGAAGCGCGCCATCTGTATCAAAATGGGATTTATACCACAGAATTTAGTGTCCGAGGATTGCGATCGGATGATATTTCCACCACCGTTGCACCGGAAACCCGATTGGAACCGGGACAAACTCTAATGGTGGGCGTGGTATCTAATAATAACGACCCCGATGGATTAGGACGAGTGCGGGTGAAATTTCCGACCCTGACGGAAAAACATGAAAGTAATTGGGCTCGGGTGGTGGCGATCGGGGGCGGACCCGATCGCGGATTTGACTGCTTGCCTGAAATCAACGATGAAGTGCTGGTTGCCTTTGAACATGGAGATATTCATCGCCCTTATATCCTCGGAGGCGTCTGGAATGGTCAGGATAAACCCCCAGAAAAAGTAGCTGAATCCGTTGCGAGTGGGAAAGTCCGCCTCCGAACGATTAAAACGCGTCTCGGGCATAAATTACAATTTGTCGAAGAAGATAAAGGCAACAGTAAAAAAGGGATTTATATTGAAACCGTTGATGGCAGTAAACATAAACTCCATCTGAATGATACAGATAAAAAGATGGAACTAAAAACCAGTGGTTCTCATTATCTTTTGTTGGATGATAAACTGAAGAAACTAGAAACTAAAACCACTGGCGGTCATACCATTTTAATGGATGATAATGGCACCAAAAAAATAGATGTGACCTCCGTCGGGGACATGAATGTGAAAACCGGGAGTTCGGGAAAAACCCGCGCCCTCAAAGTTGATGCAGGGGAAATTGAAGTTACAGGAATGACTAAAATCCTGCTGAAAGTTGGCCCAAATAGTATTGAAATATCCAATTCAGGGATTAAAATTGATGGCCTGAAAGTGGAAGTGTTGGGAAAAACAGGAGTTGAGATTAAATCCCCAGTTAAAGTTGATATTAGTGGCGCAACCCAAGTCAATGTGCAATCGGCGGCCCAGGTCGGGATTAAAGCCGGGGCCTCCCTGACAGCCCAAGCGGGGGGTTCCTTGGGTCTCCAAGCGGGTGGGTCCATAAGTGGAAGCGCTGCCGGTTCAGTCAGTTTCAACAGTGCGGGTGCAGCGAGTATTACCGCTGGTGCTTCATTCCAAGTGATGGCAGGTGCCAGTGCCGGGATTTTAGCACCTCTGATTCGCCTCAACTGTTGAGATGAGCGAGAATGCGACTTATGGCTAATGGTCAGCCCCCGGTGAAACCATTAAAAATGGGGGCTAAATGATCCAGGCCATAATTCAGAGGAAAATCATGTTTCCTGTAGCAGTATTAGGAGATGTAGCCGGTGCGAGTCCCATTGTAGGACCTTGTGCACCCACGGTTTTAGTGATGGGACGCCCCATTGCTTGTATGGGAGATGCGGTTGCCGGAGCCCCGATGGCAGCCGGAACCTTGGTGATGCCTGCTTCGGTGACGGTGTTGGCAATGGGTCGTCCCGTGGCCCACATGGGGACAATGGCTGTAGGAATGAGTATCCCTGCACCGATTCCCGTTCCCTTGGCGTTACCTGTGATTGCCACCGGGGTGACGGTGTTGGTTGGGCCTCCGTAATCAGGAAACCTCAACCGGATTTCTTGACCGGATTTGTCCGATTAGCAAGCAAAAGGCTACCGAGGGCATAGGACCAAAAACCGGGTTGATTAACCCTTATCGGTGCTCATCCCCTAGCGTTGGGTCAGGGAAAAATGTCCAGAAATATAGCCCCTACTTAACTACACTCGACTTTTGGCGAATATTCCTAAGTCCGGAGACTTTAGTACACTGGCGACTAAAGTCTGTGGGCTAACTGTTTCATGGCAAACGATTACAACCCCCAACCGCCTCGGGATTACATCGGCACGGGATGCTCATTCCCGTTACGAATCAATGTCCAAGGCAAAATGCAACTGAGTTCGGATGTCCGCAATGTGGAGGAATCCATTCGGATTATCCTCAATACCAAATTGGGGGAGCGTGTTTACCGCCCCAATTTTGGGTCGCGCCTGTCTGAGTTGGTGTTTGCACCGATGAATACTCAAACCCTCTTACTCATCCGCGTGTACATTGAAGAAGCGCTGGAGTTGTGGGAACCGAGGATTATCATCGAGGGAATTTACACCGAACCGGATCCCGTTCGAGGTCGGGTGGAGGTTCGGATTGAATATCGGATCAGAGACCGTCACGAGTCTCGCAGCATGGTCTATCCGTTTTATTTAATGCCGTCATCTTAAACTGATTGGGTCATTGGTCTTTGGTCAAGGGTACGCTCTCAAAGGACAAAGAACAAATAAGAAACAACCGTTATGGACTTTGATTTTTTACCGAATTTACCTAAATCTGATTTAGACGATCGCAAGTTTCAAGACTTGGTGGATGAGTGCCTGCTGCGGATTCCGCGCTACTGTCCGGAATGGACGAACTATAATCCCAGTGACCCTGGGGTAACCCTGGTGGAACTGTTCGCCTGGATGACGGACCAAATGTTGGCCCGGTTTAATCAGGTGCCGCGTCGGAATTATGTGACGTTTTTAGAGTTGTTGGGGGTGCGCTTACGTCCACCGACTCCGGCTAAAACAGAGGTGACGTTCTATATGAGTGCTACCTTACCGGAGAACTACACGATTCCGGCAGGGACGGAGGTGGCGACGGTGCGGACGGAAGAGGAAGAGGCGATTGTTTTTAGTACCGATGCTGCGGTGGCGATCGGCAAACCTCGGATCCGGCATTTGTTAACGGCCCCTTCTGCGGAACAGGAACCCCAGATTTTGCGCGATCGCTTCATCGGGTCTTGGAGAATGGAACGCACTGGGGAATGGCAAGGGTTAGAGTTACCCTTTTTTGACGATACTCCCGAACCGGGCAATTGCTTTTATCTCGTCTTTGATTCAGAATCCCTCATTGAAGGTAATGTCATCGCCCTCACCTTGAAAGGGGAAGCAGCGACCTCCACTGGGATTAACCCCGATATGCCTCCCAGGCGCTGGGAAGGGTGGAATGGGGAAAAGTGGCAACCGATTCTGCTTCATGAAGCGGACGATAAAACCCAAGGATTCAGTTTTAGCGAAATTGTTCGCCAAGGGGGTAACCCCCTATCTGGGGCCGATGTGGTGCTGCATACGCCGAAAACTTGGCCGGTGACGCACTTTTTTACCTACCAAGGTCGGTGGATCCGCTGCGTTTATACCCAACCGGGGACCTATCAAGCGGGATATACGCGATCGCCTCGGATTGTCGGGTTGAGCGCCCGGTCCATTGGCGGCAGTGTCACCGCCTCCCAAAGTACCCTGATTCGCAATGAAATCCTTGGGGAAAGCGATGGCAATCCGGGACAAACCTTTCAGATCCAAGGCGTCCCCGTCCTACCACGACGGGAAGAGGAATATATCCTGGTGACTCCTATCGGTGGACTCCCCCAAATCTGGCAAGAAGTCAATGATTTTTCCACCTCGGGTCCGGAAGACCTGCATTACACCCTCGATTCCCTCACGGGAAAAGTCCAGTTCGGACCTTTAATCCGCGAACCCACGCAATTGCGGGAAAAAATGGCTTGGCGGGCATCGGAGCAAGGGGCGCGTCAGGGTTCTTTGACCTTAGCCAATGGACGGGCGGGCGATCGCAATGCCTTTGAACCGATGACCGCCACGGGAATTGAGTCAATGGAACGACAATATGGAGCAGTCCCCCCGCGAGGGGCAAATATTCAAATAGTCAGCTACCGGACGGGAGGTGGACTGCGAGGCAACATTCAAGCCGGAACCATTCAAATTGTCAAATCAGCGGTGCCTTATGTTGCAGGCGTAATTAACCATATACCAGGGCGCGGGGGGGCGGATAGCGAATCCCTAGATGAAGCGGTGATCCGGGCCCCGCGAATGCTCCGCACCCGCGATCGCGCTGTGACCGTTGAAGACTTTGAAACCCTCACCCTGGAAGCGGGACAAGGCGCAGTCGCCCGGACCCTCTGTTTACCCCCCACCCACAAATCAGAAGCGGGAATCGTGCGAATGCTCTTGGTTCCCAAACCCGATACCCTCAGTATTGAACGGGGGGAAGGCATTGACCCGGACTTGTTTAATCTCTCCCCCGTCCTGATCAATCGCGTCTTGACCTATTTGGACGATCGCCGCTTGCTGGGGGTGCAGGTCCAATGCAATCAACCCCACTATATGGGAGTATCGGTACAAACCGAAGTCGCCCTCAAACCAGAATATAAAAATCCGAGCGCCCAACAGCAAATTATTTTTTCCATGCAAGTGGCGCTGTATCGTTTTCTGAACCCCCTCACCGGAGGACCGGACCAAACCGGCTGGCCCTTTGGACGTCCGGTGTATCCCTCGGATATTGTCACCATCCTGCAAAACATTCCTGGGGTCCTTTACCTGGGGTCGGTCCAACTGTTTGAACTGCGCCTGCGTAACGGGGTTTGGGTCAGAAGTCTCCCCCGAGACCCGGTAATCAACCCGGGTCCCTTGGGATTAGTTTGTTCTTGGCGCAATGATACCTTGCGATCGGGTCACACGATCAGCGTCATCTAACCTCAGTGAAAATTCATGCAATCCGTGATTCAACCCTCATGACTCAAGCCCGTGACACCCTCCCACTCAAACTGCAATTGGTGCCGATGCAAGTGCCAGAAGCACCGACTCAGCCGGTGGGACGGTGGCATGAAGCGTTGGAGATTGCCGAAGGGGTGCGATCGCTCAAAAATGCCTTACCACCCCCTAGAAATCCCTGTGACCTGGTGTTGCATCCAGGAGAAGCCAGCGAAATCCTAGTCAAATTGGAAAACATCGGCCTTCGCACCCTGCAAGTGAATGTAGCAGTAACCGGCAATTTTCCCCCGCAGTGGTGCCAATTGGGAACTGAAGGTCATGAACTGCCGCCCGGAGGCACGATGGAAGCGGTCCTCTACTTCAACGTTCCCCCCCACTTCTTCGAGAGTTCCGAGATTATCAGTGCAAATCCAGCGCTTTTAGATTTTCAGGGCCGCTTGAGCGTCGCTTGCACCGAGGAAAATCGCCCGGGAGAACATCGGGATTCCGCTGCCTTCAACCTCTACCTCCGTCCTCGAAGTCTCTACCTGAAATTTTTACCCGAACTCTACCAGGAAGTAGACTTTATCGGTCGATTGCTCTCAATTTTTGAGCAGAGTTTTGAACCCACGGTTCAGGCAATGGATGCGATTTGGGCTTACCTGGATCCCCTGATGGCCCCAGAAAGCCTGTTACCCTTTTTGGCCTATTGGGTGGGGTGGGAAATCGACCCTCATCTAAGTTTGGCACAGCAGCGCTATCTCATCCGCTATGCGATCGAACTGTATCGGTGGCGCGGCACTCGTCGGGGATTGCGGTTTTATCTGTATCTTTATACCAATTTGCCTCTGGATGAACATCTGCCCGAAGATGAAAAACATATCAGTATTCAAGAGGTTTTCACTCAGGGATTAGTCATGGGAAGGAGTCGTCTTGGGGAAGATACCATCATCGGAGGCGGACGCCCTTATCATTTTATTGTCAAACTGCGCCCGGACTATCCCAACCAAATTGATGAAAGATTGGTTCGACAAATTATCGAACAAGAAAAACCGGCGTTTTGTACTTATGACCTTTATATCAATCCCGTTAATACTATCCAGCGCATTGAGTAAAAGACAGATTTTAATTAAAGCTTGATTCATCTACCGTTCTCCTTTTACTGGGTAAATTCCTACTATGACACTTCCTTGGCTCCCTCCCAATATTAAACCTTTAAATCGTCTCCATGTCAGTGATGGATTATTAATTGATGCGGAACGCTGGCGCTTGGCCCATGACTACCATCGCCATCGCCAAAATGCACATTTTCAATCCTTGAATCAGCCGGGAATTGTCAGTGATATGGGGGTGCGATTAATTGACCCCCCCAATGATGTTCCTTCCCAATATCGGGATAAACGATGGGTGCAAGTTCAGCCCGGAATTGCCATTGATTTGTTTGGGAATTTGATTGTGATTCCGGAACCCATTGATTTTCGGATTACTTCTATGGCGCTGATGGGAAAACCTCTAATGGTTTATCTCGTGGTGAGTTATGTAGACCCGGATGGATTGGTGCGGGAAGAAAATGGAACAGCAGATATTGTCACCGAATCCTTTAGAATTGATGAGAAAAATAGTCCCCCAGCAGAGTGGGAAGTTGAACTTTGTCGAATTTTGCTACAACCGGGAGAGGTGGAACTTACAACCGCTTTAGATGCTTGGTTTCCTGGGGTTAATAATTTAGATTTGCGGTATCGACCCCAAGTGAATGCCCGAACTCAGGCGGTGGTGAGGTTAGCCCAGGTGGTTAAAAACACGCCGGAAGATACTCAGATTTATGCAAATTTGGCCTATCTGAGTCAGGCGATCGCCGGTCTTTATCCCGTTTGGCAAGGGTTAAATGAAATCGGACAATTTACGTTAAATTCATCCTCGGAGATTAATGACTTAATTACCTATGATATCTTGTATTTTAAAACCCAACCCTCTCTCTCCCTCAGTCCTGGGGAATTTGACCTTTTACAGCAGTATATAGACATGGGAGGGGTGCTATTAGTGGAGGCATCGATTAAGGGAAGCAAAGTTGAGGAATTGATGGGATTACAGCATCAATTGCAAGAGGCGATCGCCCGGGTAGAAATGAGTCTAAGTCTTCCCACTGAACCCAACGAACCCCCCGGTAAAACGGCTTCCACCTCTCGACAAGAACAACGGGCCAATCAGTTAGAAATTCAACAATCCTTACAAGAAGAATTAATTTCCATTAAAAGGGCTTTGAGTGACGAAATTAATACCCTATCTTCTGCCTTTAAAAAATTTGCCCGAGACTTAGGTATCCCTTTAGAAGACTTGGATACCCTCAGCCGGAATCATCCCCTAAGAACTCAACCTTTTCTGTTTTCAGCCTTACCCACCGTTAACGGACAAGCGTTAAAAATCTTATCCGGGGGTGGAATTATCATTTTAATTGGTAATTTATCGGCAGCTTGGGGATTAGATGAACACCTTTCTTTAGGCCGAGAAACGATTCGGACAGCCCAAGAAATGGGGATTAATCTCTTACATTATGCCCGCACCCGCCGGAAGCTCACCCAATTACAAAAAGCGAAAGAATTCCCACCGACTCAAGTCCCCGATTCGATTTGATAGTTTTGTTCCTATAGCCTGCCGGATACCCGGCTCATTCTAAGCTGCATAAGGGGAAAAAAGATGGTTTCAATCCGCAAAGTTCTACCCGCACTGATTGTTTTTCCAATTTTTATCGCCGTTGGAGTGACTGGATGGCTCTCCTTTCGCAGTGGACAACAGTCCGTGGAAATGTTGGCTCGTAAGTTAGGGGAAGAAGTCAGCGATCGCATTGAGTCGGAAGTGGCGGACTATATGAAAAACCCCCATATTTTCAATGAATTAACCTTAGCTGCCATTCGCAGTGGCAACTTAAATGTAGAGAATTTAAGACAATTAGAACGGTATTTGTGGTATCAAACGGTTTGGGATAACTCTATCAATTCTTCTTTTTATGGCAATGAAGCGGGTGAGTTTATTGAAATGAATTTAACCGAGGATGGAACCCGAGTGCTGCGAGTTCGTGATTCAGAAACGGGTCCCATCCGCAAAACCTATGAACTGGATGCTCAGGGGAATCGACTCGGGGAAATCAGTATGGGTGAGTATGATCCGCGCCAAAGACCCTGGTATCAAAAAGCGAAAGCAACGGGGGAAATGAGCTGGAGTCCGATTTACCGTTTTGCATTCCAAGAAGGGGTTTTAGGAATTACCGCCGTTGCACCCGTCTATGGATCAGGGGGAAACTTACAAGGGGTGTTGGGAATTGATATTTCCCTGAATCAACTGAGTGAGTTTTTAAAGGGTTTAGAAATTTCTCCAGCAGGAGCGGCTTTTATTGTAGAACGCTCCGGTGCAATTGTGGCGAGTTCGGTGGTAGAAAATTTGTTAGTAGAAGGGGAAAATCCCTCCACTGATTCAGGGGAAAATTCTAACCGACTTTGGGCGAATGAAAGTGCTAATCCCACGATTCAAGGCACTGCTCGGGAGTTATTAGCTCGCTTTAATAGTCTGGATACAATTACGAGTCCCCAGAATTTTAAATTTTCCCTGGATGGGAAAATGCAACTGGTGGCGGTGAAGCCAATCCAGGATACAAGGGGTCTGGATTGGCTGGTGGTGGCGATCGTCCCGGAATCAGATTTCATGGGGTATATCTATAAAAATACACGCCATACCGTTCTACTTTCCTGCGCTGCCTTAATCGTGGCGATTCTCTTGGGAATTGCGATCGCCAGATGGTTAATTCAACCCATCTTACGACTCAGTGCCACCGCCCATGATATCGAAATCGGCAAGTTTGACCCCAATAGTTTAACAGAGGTGATCAACCGATCCGATGAAGTGGGTCAATTGGCGCGGATTTTTCAAGAGATGGCAAATAAAATCTATGCTCGGGAACAAGGATTTAAAGACCAGTTAAATTTGCTACAAACTGAGACGGATAAAGCTAAAAAAGCTATGCTGTTAACTCAGGCGAGTGATAGCAATTACTTTCAGCAATTATTGATTAAATCTAAGCGGACTCGGAGTAAAGCTGAGGAGTTCAAAAAAATCGACATTGGGGAGTTGTTAAAAAAAGTCTCTTATTTTCAAGGGTTCAGTGAAGCGGAAATTCAGCGGCTCATTGAAATGGGATATCGCAAAATTTTGTATCCCGGGGAATATGTGTGTCGAGAAGATGAACCGGGAGATGCCTTTTATATTATTTTGGAAGGCTCAGTGGAAATTTTTGTGGAAAAAATTGATAAATTTCTCACAAATTTGGGCGTCGGCACTTTCTTTGGTGAACTTTCCTTGTTGCTGGGAATTCCTCGGACGGCAACGGTCAGGACCCGAGAAGATACGGTTTTATTCGTGCTCGATCGCGAAGGGTTGCAAAAACTCTTAAGGAATTATAAAGATTTAGCTGAACAAATTGCCCAAGCTTTGCATGAACACAAGGCTGAACTAGAATCGAGAAAAGAACTGCTTCAAAAAATGGGTTTATTGGATGATGAAGAGGGGTTCAATCAAAACCCCTTGGGCTGGATCCGCAACCGAATGGCGACGTTATTTGGCTTGTAATTTCAATAATTCTTTAAACAAAAGCAATCATAATGGCAACTACAGTAATTAATACCATTGTCTCAACGAAAGAACTCCATTTCCAACCGGGAGGAGTTCCGGCATCGTTTGAAGTCACGGTAGTCAATGGCAGCGATCGCTTTGCCAGCTTTCAAGTCGAACTCGTTGCCGCCGGTGCCGCAGTCAATCGAAATGGGGACTGGTACCATATCTCCCCCACCGCCAGCAGCAAAAAACCCCCGGGTGCTGCCACTCGGTTTCAGGTCTCCATTCTGGATACCCCAGTTCCCGGATTTGTGGGACTGATGAATGTGCGAGTCCGTGTCTTTTCCATGGAACTCCCCGATGAAACCCGAGAAATTCTGCGCCTAGTGGTCGAACGGGGAATCGGTGCAACACCGTTGCAACTGGAACTGCCGGTTAAACAATTTCAAATCAATCCCGGAAGTCGCCTAGAAGTGCCGGTGCGAGTTTATAACCCGGGTCAACTCCTGAGTAATGTTCTGCTGAGTGAGATGGCGATCGACCCCCGATGGTTACCTTTGACAACGGAACGTCGGTTACAAGTACCCCCGGGTAAATCAGTGGAAACCACGTTTACCTATCAACCCCCCTTTGGTGCCTCTGCCCCCGGTCAAACCTACTCTTTCATCATTGAAGCGACCCATAATAATGGCCCTTCTTCTCAGGTTTCCGGGACCTTAGAGGTCATGCCAATGGGGTTTGTAGACTTTGCCGCTACGCCTAAGCAGCTTGCTATTCCCAGTAAACTCGGGTGGAAATTTTGGCAGTCTCCCCCGGTTACTTATCACCTAGAAGCCAAAAATGCCAGTAATTTACACCAGGAAGCAACGGTAGAACTGGCGGAAGAAAATTCCCCGGAATGCGATTTGACCCTAGTCCCGGAAATGCAGGCGATCGCCCCGGAAGAAACTGCCGAATTCCGGTTAACTGCCAGTAAAAAACGGCCTTGGTTTGGCAGAAACCGTAAACTCGTCTTGGAATTAACAGGCATTTGGTCCGATCGCCGGGTGGATACCCGCAATGAACGTCAAACCCTAGAATTAATTGTTAAACCTGTCCTCCCCCTAGCATTACAACTCTTAGGAGGACTTTTCTTCCTCTATCTTCTGTGGTGGTTATCTTGGCTCAATTCTAATAATCCCTTTTTTGGACATAATGAACCCGTCAACACTCTGAAATTTAATGGAGTAGGGGAAAGACTCATTAGCGGTTCCAATGACCAAACCATCATCGAATGGAATATCGACGGATTTTTTAATTCCATCGTCAATCAAGAAATGCGGAAATTCCCCAACAAAGGGAATCGACTCTGGCAATGGCTGACTCATCCGTTTCAAAACCGCAGCAATTGCCAATCTCCAGGATGTAGCAACTCCCTCGCGGAAAAAGCAGTGCGAGTGGTGCAGTATCGCCCGGTTAATAATAATTGGGTCGCAACGGGATTAGAAAATGGGGAAATTCATCTGTGGAATTTGGCAGAAAGACGACCGGACCCGTTTCATTCTTTTGTTTATGACAAAGATGACCGGGTGTTTGCTTTAGAATTTACCCAAGATTCTCGGTCGTTATTTAGTGGTCATGGGAGTGGGTCAGTTTTACAATGGGACTTGAGAGATTTGGAAGGGGCTGATTCAACCTTGGGCGCAAAAATGCCCACGGTCAAACAATTTAACTTTGCTGTTTATGCCCTGAAATTTGTGGGCAATGACGATCGCACTTTAGCTGTGGCAGGACAGTTAAATCAGTTGATTCTTTGGAATTGGAGAGAGAAGACTGAAAAAGTTGTACCCTACCCAGAAGGGGGAAAAGACGCCTATATCAACAGTTTGGATACCGCCGAGTTTAATCCCTACTTACTCGCCACTGCTGATACCCAGGGGTATATTACGGTATGGAATATGCAGCCCTGTTTGAGTGGGGGTGCAGAATGCCAAAGAATCGAACAATGGCAGGACGGTCACAACGGCCAACCTGTGCGATCGGTCGCGTTGAGTGAAGATGGTTGTTACCTCCTCAGCGGTGGGGATGATGGGCGGGTGATGTTATGGCCGCTGAACCTCGACGGCAGTCGTGCTCAACCCCAGGGAGAGCAAATTCTGCGGGCCAAAAATAAAAACTTTAATAGCGTTGATATTAAACAGGTGGATGACCATCTGCTGATCGCGGCGGGTAGCGATGATAAACAAGAGGTCCGGGTTGAATCCCATCCCCGATTACCGAACTTGGGGTGTGATGTGCCTTGAGGGGTGATTGGGTGATTGGGGGTGGGTCATGGGCGATTACGGCTTGGTGGTTTTTCATTCAAGGAGCAGAATGAATGGTAATGCAGGGTTATAATCCCAAATCGGGGCAGATAGTCAATGGATTTGAAGACAATAGCGGCGATCGCCATAAGATTCGCCCGATTGGGATTATCCTCAATCCCGCTGGGGTTGCTTTAGTCACCGCAGGAGAGGTCTTAGAACTGACTGCAACCATCACCAATCAAGGTTCTGTCAGTGCCATCATTGATGTCTTCATCGCTGAAACCTCCCAACCCGTTCATCAGTGGTTTGTTTGTCCTCGGGAACGACTCGCCTTAAGTCCCGGACAAGCGAGTGAAGTGGTGTTTCAGGTGCAAATTCCCGTGGATGCCATCCCCGGCACTTACGACTATACTTTGGTCATTGATGCACCTCAACATTACCCCGAAGAAACTCCCATTGACCAAAAGGTGCGACTGCAAGTCATGCCCTTCATTCAAGAAGCGCGGACCGTCAGCGACCCCACGTTTAGCCTCCAACCCCCCACCAGTTCAGTAGCCCCCGCCCTCCTGCAACCGGGACAACCCCTGGAACTTCAGGTCACCGTTCATAACCGTTCCGATCGCGTAGACCGCTTTTTTCTCACCTGTCCAGACTTGGAATCCCGGTGGTTTACCATCATCTATCCCGAAGGATTCCAGCAAGCAGGCATGGCGATCGCCTCGGATGGGCTCGAACTCAATCCCGGGGATGTTGGTCAAATCCTGCTCTTTATCAGCCCCCCTCCCGATACTTGGGCGGGAGTATATGCCCCCACCATTCGGGTGTACTCCGCCAACCATCCCGACCTCGCCCTGTTGGATGTCGTGTACCTCCAGATTGCTCCTATGCATCTGGTCACCATCGAACTGCTCTCCCTCGTTGCCAAAATTAAGCGTGAGGCGGGACTATTTGAACTGAAATTATCCAACCAGGGCAATGTTATCCGCGAAATTGCCATCCATGCCAAAAGTACCGATGAGGAGGACATCTGTACTTATACCATTACCCCTCCTGTCGTCCGACTCTTACCCGGAACGTCAGTTACTGTTGGGGTTTCGGTTAAACCAACCAAGGGATGGCGGCCTTTCTTCGGGCGGATGATTAATTTCAGCATTGAACTCGAAGATCTCCAACGGTTCCCCTTAATTAACGATCGCTTTCAAGCTTCTTTATTTTGGGAACCCCGTCCCTGGTGGCAATTTTTGCCGATTGTCATCCTGATGTCGGCCAGTGTTGCCGCCCTGATTTTTCTGATTTGGTGGCTGTTAACGCGTCCCCCAGTGCGATCGCAAGTCATGCAATTTTCCCCGGAGAGCAATTCTTATCAAGAATTGAATAATGAAGCGATTCGCCTCAATTGGACGATTGCCAACCCGAATCATCTCAAAACGGTAACTGTGGTGGGTTTTTCTCCTGATGGACTGGTTAAAAGTGGACCGTTTATTTACGAGTTTACCCCCGGATTGCCGAATGCTTTGGAACGATTTTGTACCCAAGGGGAACAACTAATTTGCCGCAATGTGTGGACTGATGCGCGGGAGGCGGGGGATTATGTTTTTGAACTCACTGCCATTCCCATGAATCCCAAGGCAGAGACGCAAACCATCCGCACCAATCCCATTCGGATTTTACCCGTTCCTGAACCCAAAATTGAGGAATTTTCCTCCACTCAACCCGTCTACCAAGAGCGCCTGTTATCCCCGAATTCCTCCGCTACTCCCACAGCTACCCGACCCGCCTCCGAGAGTAATCGAATTCTATTAAATTGGTCGCTTTCTCATCCGGATCAGATTCAACAACTTAACTTGCTGGGGTTGGGTCCCGATGGCACCGTTAAAAGTGTGGAAAAGCGCTATAACTTTGCGGCGGGAATTCCTGAAGAGTTGCAGCAATTTTGTGGAGAAAACCCAGCCACTTCTCAAGTGATTTGTACCAATGTTCCCACCGATGCGACTCAACCCGGTGACTATATTTTTCACTTAACCGTTATCCCCAAAAAAGCACAATCGGAACCATTAGAAACCCGCCAAACTAATACCATTAAAATTCTGGCTGAAAAGATTCCCAGCCGCATTATGGAATTTACCTTTAATGGACAACCCGCACCCCCAAAATTAGTCAGACAAGCCAATCCCCAACAAAATTCCCTGATGATTTCTTGGAAGGTAGAAGGGGGCAAGGGAATGAAAGTGGAACTGCTACCAGCCCCGGGAACAGTCCCTCGGGAAGGGAGAATGCCCTATCCCGTCAGTCAACAACCGGGCAGTGAAACGATTACGCTGCAAGTCACCGATGAAGAGGGCAACCAACAACAGCGATCGGTAATTATCGAGACTTTAGTGCCCCCACCACCCCCAGAAATTGTCGAGGTTCCACCACCCCCAGCGATTCCCCAAGCCCCAGCAATGGTACCCACAATCGCTGTCCCCCCAGGCGCAAACGGTGACTCAGCAGCTTCTCCCGCACCCGGGACTCCAGAGGCAGCCTTGGTCATTCCCGCACCGGTGGCGGTCCCGGGCAGCGCTGCCGTTCCGCCACCCCCGGCAGAACTCCCCGTTCCTGGGGCAAATCTCCCCGGTGGAGTTGATCCAGCAGCCTCTGAAGCACCTTCAGAGGCTGCTTCAGAGGGTGCAGAGGAACCCGTTAAAGAACCAGGTCCCCAGTTCTTTGAGACTGAACCTCTTGCTCCAGCAGAACTGCCTCCCCAATTTAATTAAGTTGGTCATTTGTCATTGGTGGTTGGTGGGGTTTTTGAAGACTGTTTCTACTTGGGTTCTCGCCCTGAAGCTGGCGGGGTTGAAAAATATCTGTCTTGAGCGCAATAGTTATGTTTACCCCCAAAAAAATAGGTGAATAAATATGAAAAAATCCAGCCCACCGATTCCCATTTTTTGTGTTCCTAAACCCCTATTCTGGACAAAAATCGGACTGCTCACCCTCACCACATTTTCCCTATTTTCTCTCCGAGTTCCCGTCTTCGCCGCTAAGGGTTCGGATGTCACAAAATTGCAAGAAAGCCGTCAATGTACGCGGTGTAACCTCCAAGAAGCAAATCTGATGGGGGCGGAACTTCAAGGGGCAGATATATCCGACTCTAACCTGAGATTGGTGAATTTACGGGGCGCTAAACTGGATGGGGCGAACTTCTCGCGATCGCAAATGTTTCAAGCGGATTTAAGCAATGCCACCCTCGGCAGCGCTAACCTCGAACAAGCACACTTGGAAAAAGCCAAATTCAACGGCGCTACTTTATTTAGAGCCAACCTTCATCAAGCCAATTTAGAAAAAGCTGAACTCTTAGACGCTAATCTAA
>CBFGOM010000154.1:0-15832 GCA_965650385.1 uncultured Oscillatoriaceae bacterium | reverse complement strand
CCAAATTTTGCCACCATGTAACTCAACTAATTGTTTGGCGATCGCCAAACCCACCCCGGTTCCCCCATACAATCTTCCCGTAGACCCTTCCGCTTGTTCAAAAGATTCAAAAATTCGCTCTAATTTATCCTCTGCAATTCCAATTCCAGTGTCTGTAATCGTAATTTCCAGTTCCGAACCCGAGGAAAGTTTTTCCAAGGCGGCCTCTCCAGATACTCGCTGGGCAGAAATTTGTATTGTTCCCGTTTCAGTGAATTTAATGGCATTTCCAATTAAATTATGCAGAATTTGTTGTAAGCGATTTTCATCGGCTATAACCGCTGGTAAATCTAAGGAAAGGTTATTGATCAATTTTAGTTTTTTACTTCCCACTAGGGGTAAACTGAGAGTCAACACAATTTCCACCAGCGATCGCAAGTCTACGGGTTTAAGTTGTAAATTTAGGGATTTGTGTTTGAGTTTAGAGAAATCCAGCAAATCATTGACTAAATTCGATAACCGACGGCCACTGGAAGAAATCATTGCTAAATTGGCCCGAGTGGTAATGGGTAATTCTCCGGTTGCACCATCAATCAGGGACTCGGCAATGCCAATAATCCCATTCAGCGGCGTTCGCAATTCATGGGACGTATTGGCTAGAAATTCATCTTTGAGGCGATCGAGATGTTGTAATTTAACATTAGCCGTTTCCAGTCGTTCTTTTGCTTGTTCATTTTCACAAATTACCGCCGAGAGGATTAACGTTGTCAGGGAAAATACCCCCACAAAAGATTGCAACAGCAGTAAAGATTCATTGATATTACTGCGGATAAAAGGTCCCAAATCATTGGCGGTGGCAAATATGGCGACCACAGACCCAATTAATAATAACAAAGTGGCTGCCCATTGCCCAAATCGAAAGACAATCCACACTAATAAAGGCAGCAACATATATTCGAGTGGGTAGCCTTTAATAAAAGTTATTTGAAAGATTATTAGGGTGATAAATACAAAAACCATCCCTTCCATCCATCGTTGTTGCACTTTTTCTCGAAAGTCGTTCAATCCCTGCTCAAAAACTAACAAAAACGGGGCAAAAACCAGTATTCCGACTACATCTCCAATCCACCATCTCAAGCAAAGATGCGGATAAACGTCCTTAGAAACTCGACCCAGTAAAAAAATAGTGGTTGATCCCAAAGTAGAACTGAATATCGGGCTGATTAATCCAGCAAATACTACAAAAAATATAATATCTCTAACTCGGTAAAACAACCTAAAATTCACAGAAAATTTACGAACGAAATAGGCAGCTGATAGCGTTTCTAAGGTATTACCGAGGGTAAAGTTAAAATTCATAATTAGAGCGTCCGGTGTCAAGCCCGTATCATAGAAATTGACCATCATATTTCCGAGAACTACCCCAATTCCCATCAGGTATCCCTTTAATAAAACGGACGCTAAAGCAATCCCTGCCCCGGGCCAGACTGGGCTTCCACCTTTTGGGAGAGCGAGCAAGACTGACCCTACCTCAGAAATGAGGAAATAGACGATCGCCACTAAGAGGATTTGTATCAGGGTGGTCTCCCTCTTCGTTAAGAACCCAAACACTTTTGTTCCTGAATCTGATGTCATAATTTCTACCGGCTTAAAAGGTCAAAAAACAGTTAAAAAGCATGAAATTTAAAGCAATTGAGTTGATTAAACAAAAGTTTAGGGTTACAAGATTTAACCTAATTAATCGATGAAATAATTAGGGATGAGGAATTGAAAAATTCTCTAACCCTGAACCGAAGCAACCCAGTTGCTCAACTTGACTGTACCGATGCCGGAGGAAACCATCTCGGGGGACTTGCTTTCCCTTTAATGCTGATTTCGGAAAGATCAACTAAAAAAAGAGCGCAGAATAGAGGTTTTTTGGGAGTCATCTCAACAAGAGGGATAGGGTTGACCACTTCTGGATAGAGTACCCATTACGGTGAACCCATTCTCGAAAACTGGGACAGGCAGGGAGAAGAAATGGAACGTAACGCCTGCGCCATAGAGACCAGTGCAGTCTCATCCATTGCTGGATAGCAGGGGAGATAGAGCAAATGCTGGAACATCTCACGGGTATTGTGGGGTTCACATTCCGGGTGAGTTTCCGGTGGGTCCACTACCGTCATGCTATTTCCCTGAGTTGAGTCAAATCCGGCATAGGCAAGGGTGGCGATCGCAAGTTCTGGGTCCTGGGCCAAAATGGGAACAACCCAGTGAACATGAGGCAAAGCAGCGACACCCGGAACCTGAATGTGGGGACAATCATTCTGTAATGCCTGAATCAAACGTTGACCCCGGTGAGTTTGTGCCGCTAATCGTTCCTCCGTATAACCTTGCAAGCGACGACGCAGTAACGCTAACAAAGGCGCACAAGGTTGATGACGCAGACGCCAGATCAGTTCATCTTTGGGAAACCCCTTCACCGACTGATTGAGGAGGCGATCGTAATCAATTCCCAAGCGACGACATCCCCCGATCAACGCCGTAAATCCGGCGCGACTGGAGAGGATTTTGAGACCCAAATATTTCAGCAATCGACTGGTATAATTCCGAGAATCCTGGACGGGGTAACTCGATTGGATCTGCCGGAGGGAGTTACCGAGTTGGGGGTCACGCACGCGCAATAACGCCCCACCCAAGGCTGTAGCAAACTTGATATTGCCAAAACTAAAACAACTCACATCGGCATCAGGATGACCTCGAAATCCCGGCGTGAATGCCTGAGCACAGTCTTCCACCAAAATCGCCCCAACGCGATCGCGCGCTGCTAAAATCGGCCCTAAATCCACCCGACCCCCAAACAAATGAGCGATAATCATTACCCGAGTTCGGGGACCAGTCACCCGGTCCAAACTCACCGGATCCGGTGCCATCGTCCGGGGGTCCAAATCAATCGGGACCGGGACCAACCCATGATGACGGACAATCGTCACCATATCAGGAATGGTCAAGGCACTCATCGCTACTTCACTCCCAGGAGGCAATTGCAACGCCTGTAGCAGCAAATCCCACCCGGAACGCACGGATAAACAAGCGACTGCCTCCCCCTGCGAGTCCGAAATCCACCAGTCCTCCAACTCCTTTTGCAACCCCTGACGCTGGGAATTTCCCACGGTCAATGCTGCACCCAATCCATAAATTAAATCACCATAATCAATATCAAACCGTTTGCGCGACCACATGGCCTGACCCACTTAACTTTAACTGCCTACTTTAGCGCGATTAACCCCAAAGTGAACAGAGTTGAGGTCCCTATTTCAAGCTCAAGAAACTGAATTTCTGCCTAAACTTCTGCACCCTAGAAAAAATCTGGAAAAGAAACCCAGTTTCTGACCCTCATCGTTAACTCCCCAGATAAAGAAACCGGATTTCTACCTCAACTTCTTCTACCACTTAGAAACAATTTGGAAAAGAAACCCGGTTTCTCAACCGTGAGTTATCGAGGTTGGCCGAGGGTGGTGATATAGAGGACCGCTTCATCAGCAGGAATACCGAGGACTTCATTGACGCGATCGTCAAAAAATCCGCCGATGCCACTGACTCCTAATCCCATATAAATCGCCCCCAGATTTAGCCGTTGTCCCAGATGTCCGGCGTCGAGGTGCAAGTACCGATAAACTCGATCGCCATATTTTGCGATCGCCTTTTTTAAATCGGCGGTATGAAACACCAACGCCGAGGCATCTCGTCCCAAATCCTGGCCTAAACAGAGGTAATGCAATTCCCGGCGGAAATTTTTAAACCGAACTTGCCGCAATTCCTGGGCTTTTGGGGCGTAATAATAACAGCCTTCATCTAAACCCGTCACCGATGAAACGGCAATAAAGGTTTGAATATCCTCTAAATCAAAAAAGTCGGGATAAGCATCTAAATTCTGATAGGTGTAATGTTCTGAATGATAGGTAAAATCCAACAAGGCTTTGAGTTCATCAAAGGATAACGGTGCCCCGGAATAGGCACGAGTTGAACGTCGTTTCAGAATGGTGTTTTCCAGACCTTCTAAATTGGTTCGCCAGTCAATTGGGCGGGTTTTGGTCGAAACTTTACTACAGAAGGGGAAGTTATATTTATCCTCCTCGGGTTCTTCTTCCTCGCTGAGAGACCATCCCCCGATGCCGGTCTTGTCTGAGTTGATTTTGGTCGCTTCATGGCAATATCCCAGCAATTCGCCATCGGGAATCGTGGGATAGGTCGTCTGGGTTGCAGAAGGCAAGGCGGTACGATATTTCGGTAGATTTTGGTCAATATCGAGTAAATCCGCTAGGGGGATAAAGGTGATGACGGATTCCTGAGAGGGGTCAAGGTACAGCAACTCATTGAGTGCATCATCGTGAAATCCGGCGATCGGGTGAGGTCGGTAGTCGGTTAAGGAAGCAGCGAGTTCGAGATTGCCTAACAGATGGCCTGTATCCAGAAAAATCCGGCGATAGGCGCGGTCCTGATACCGCCAAGCGGACCGAAAGAAGACTGCACTGGTGGCGATCGCTAATTTAGTATGTTCTAAGGCAGGATGCCAAAAGGTGGCCGCTTGTAAGGAGGGCCAGATATCGCTATCCCAAAATCGAATTAAAGAATGATTTCGGGCTTGATAGTTATACAATCCCGGGGGTAATTGAGGGGTTCCCTTAGAGAGTAAATACAGTTCTGCGGGGTACAGTCCTCCGGCAGAAGGTGCGGATCTTAAATAGATTTGACTTCCGGTCATGGTTGCCAGCTTCGCGGTTAACCCATAGGTGCAAAATAGCAACCGTGACAGTCGATTTAACCCTTTTCGGGCTAAATCTTTCCCCCCATCGGGTTCTTTTTTCAGATAAGGTTTAAGGTCAATTGTGGCCCCGATTTTATATTCTTTGAAGGGCACGGGTTGATTTTCCCAATCCAATTGATGATTTTTGGCCCCTAGGGTATCCGGATCGTATTTGGTGCGATCGTGATAATGCTGGGCGATCGAGGGTGACAGTTCTGACATAAGTTTGAGTCCAGTAGGGAGGAATATTCTTCATTTCATCCTCGATCTTGACATCCCTGAGTCCCAAAATTGCTGAACTCTCCATAAACCTCCGAGGTTCAACAGGTCCGTTCCCTTTACCCCAAAGCGGTTACAGGGTTTTTTCGGCTGCGATTGTAGATTTTCTGCCAAAGATTAAGATAATGTTAGTTAGTTTACAGTTTTACCAAAGTTTTTCTACAATTAAGTACAAATACTCCATCACCCAACAAATTCAGTTTTTCTTAATACCCACCCCCAGAAAAAGTGAAGCCAAATCCCCCCCATCTCCCCTACCTTCCCCGTCCCTCTATCTTTTCTTAAAAACATGGGCAAGCGCTGGCTATTAGAATGGTGCTGTCTGGCAATCGTCGTTATGGTCCCTGGGTCTTGGTGGATTTATAGATCCCAAGAAACGAAACCCTTTGCTTTACCGAAATCCGCCAAAAATGAACCTTGGGCTGTCCAAAGTGGACTAAAAATTGCTAAATTGCGCGATCGCGTTCCGACCGTGGACCGCGTGGTACTCGTTCCCGATGAGGCAACCTTTCTAGTTGCCCTTCGCCAATGGAGTCTCCAGGGTCGTTGGCCGATTTTAATTGAAGATACGCAATATACAAAGCTATTTCTCGATCGCTTCCAACCCCAGGAAGTGATTCGCTTACCGGCTGTTAATACGCCCTTACCCACAGGTTTTGCATTGCGACAAGAGATGCTGAATGCGGTGGCGGCTGCGTGGGATGCCCCTAATCGATTTTTGCTCAACAGCCAATGGGACAATTTGGGATGGGAACCCCCGGGGGCAGTGGTCACTTCGCCAACGGACCCCGCATGGCCTGCGGCAGTAGCCTTAGCAAGCGATCGCGGTCAGCCTTTGGTGTTTTTAGAAGGAAATTTTGGACAAGTCAATGAACGGTTAGATCTAGCCACTTGGACGGGTTTAAAAACTGAAATAGAAACTCAGGTCAAAGGGACTGGATATGCCTATGATACCCTCGGAGATGCGATCGATACGGTGACTCTGGTCAAAGAATTAGCGGTTAAATATGAATCTCCTGAAAATGCTAAGGCTGATTTAGCTGTAACTGATGGATTAGGACGCCATGAAACGGGCGATCGCTGGGCAGTGGTCGGGTGGATTTATGGAACTCCAGCCCGGGCCGTTTATCAAGCCATGTCGGCTATTTTTATCGATGCGGAAACTGCGCTATTTTATGATAGCTATCCCCAAGAAGAACCTTGGATTCAATATGAAATGAATCAAGCGGCGGTTTTGGTTTCGGAAATTGGCTTGAATGTCCAAGTGATTCAACGACCCCAAGCAACGGTCCAAACTTGGAAACAACTGCAAGAAACAAACCTGAATTTTGATACAATTTGGGTGAATTCTAAAGGAATGTCTACTGAATTTGCGGCAGGAGGGGGAGATGCCTCCGTTGAGGATATTCCGCAACTCCAATACCCGGCGATCGTGCATTTTATTCATAGTTGGTCCGCCACCACTCCCGGCGATCGCAATACCGTCGGGGGTCGCTGGTTAGAAAATGGTGCATATTTATATGTAGGCAGCGTCCATGAACCCTTCTTGAACGCCTTTATCCCCCCCACTCTCCTCGCCCGACGCCTCAAACGCACTACCCCGTTCCTAATCGCCGCCCGTCAACTCGACTCCCCACCTTGGAAAATCACCACCATCGGCGATCCCCTCGCCATCATCTCTAAACCCCGGGTCCGTCTCAATCCCACTGAACTTCCCCTCCCCACTCCCTAATCAGGAGTTACCGAGTAACGACTGAAGTCGCTATCTTTCTGATTTTGTAGTAACAACTTCAGTCGTTGTCTTTATATTGTTGATCTCCCTCTCCAGCGGAATCCTTTTTCTCCCGCTGTTCTATCTGCCTCTGTGCCCGTTCCTTACCCTCTGTAGCTGCGGGATAATTGGGTTGATATCGCAACGCCCGATCATAAGCTAAAATTGCATCTTCATACTGCCCCAAAGTAGATAAACCATTCCCTTTTCCATACCAAGATTCAGCATGATCCGGCTTCAGATAGGCCGCTTCATTATAGGCAAAAACTGCTTCCTTATATCGATTCAAATTATAAAGCGCGTTCCCCCGGTTGTACCAAGCGCGATAGTCATTTTTATTCAAATCGATCGCCTGATTATAGGCATCGACTGCTTGTTCATAGCGGCGTAACTGGTGCAGCGCCCAGCCCAAACTATACCAGGCTTCCTGATAGCTAGACTGAATCTTGACCGCTTGTTCATAAGATTTTGCAGCTTCAGAATTGTCATTCAACTTTATCAAGGCATTGCCGCGACTGTACCAAGCTTCCGCATAATTGGGCTGAAATCGCACGGCTTTGTCATAAGACTCTACCGCTTCTCTTTCTTGATTCAATTGCATCAAGACATTGCCCCGATTGTACCATCCTACGGCATAATCAAACTGATATTCTACGGATTTATCATAAGATTTTAAAGCGGCTTCGTAATCTTTCAATTGATGAAAAGCCCATCCCCGGGCGTACCAGGCTTCTGAGGATTCCGGTTGAAATTCCAGGGCTTGGTTATAGGCAGCAATCGCCTCTTCATACCGCTGTAAACTCAGTAAAGTATTGCCTTTACCATTCCAGGCTTCAGCAGATTCCGGAACCAATTCTAGGGCTTTCTCAAAACTGGCGATCGCCCCGTCATATTGCTGCAATTTATTTAAGACATCCCCACGCCTTATCCAAGCATCCAAATATTGGGGATTAAGTTGAATGGCGCGATCGTAAGCCTCCATCGCCGCTTCATTTTGATTTAAGCGTGAGAGAGTATCCCCTTTTTCTTTCCAGGCTTCTACATAATCTGCCTTAATTTCAATAGCATTTTCATAGCGCTTTAATGCCTCTTCATACCGGCTTAAATGATATAACGTATGCCCTTGTTGATACAACTCACTGGCATTGACCGATTTAATTTTATGCCAAACAAAAACGGAACCTCCCATCATTCCCGCCCCAATTAGGCAGTAAGAAATCAGCCTTAAAACCCATTGATGGTTAGAGAAATTAAAGCCAGATTGAGGCATGGGTACAACCCTAGGGACCGAAACCGTCATCACCGTGGGTTTTTCCAGATCTGCGATCGCCTGTAATGCCTCGTTGGCTGAACCATAGCGTTCCCGGAAATCATACCGGACCATCCGTTCTAATACCTGGATAAATTCCGGACTCACGCTTACCAATTCTGCAACTTTGATTTCTTCTGTCTCTGAATCTTTAGGGAATTCATGAGGTAACAAACCGGAAAGGGCTTGTAAGGCAACAATTCCCACCGCATAAATATCACTACTCGGTTTGGGAAATCCATTCGCTTGTTCACTGGGTAAATAACCCGGAGTGCCAATACAAACACTGAAGCCCGGTTTTCCATTGGGATTCAGCAGTTCCGTGGTAATTTGTTTAACCGCCCCAAAATCAATTAAAACTAATTTTTTATCAGAATTGCGTCTAAGAATATTCCGGGGATTGATATCCCGATGAATCACATTTTTACCCTGAACAAATTGTAAAATTTCCAATAGTTCTCGGAGTAAACTTAGAGTCGCTTGCTCATCCAGCTTTTCCCCCGGCATCAATTCATGACTGAGGTCCTGACCCTCGATATACTCCTGAACCAGATAGAATTCTTGGTTTTCTTCAAAATAGGCGAACAGTTTGGGAATGCGATCGTGACTTCCCAACTCATGCAAAGATTGCGCCTCTGTATCGAATAACCGTCTGGCAATTTGCAGGGTGTTCGGATCCGTAGATTGGGGCTGCAATTGCTTAACCACACAAGGGGCAGTTCCCGGAAGGTGGCAATCCTGCGCGAGAAAAGTCGCCCCAAAACCCCCGCTTCCCAAGGCTTTGACAATCTTGTAACGTCCACCGAGAGTTGTTCCGAGCATGATTCCGAGCATGATTGGTTACGCCGAGGGTAGAAAAAGGCCATTCAAGCATTTGACCCATTTTGCCATAGGTTAAACAAATGAGCAACCTGGGACCTAAAAGAGTGCCGTGATTTAGAAGACAGATTCGGTGGTGAATTACTCCCCCAAATTACTGACCCGAATCAGATAACAAAATTACTGAATTCATGACTACAAACAAGGCAAAAATTTTAAATTATTGAAAATTCTCTCTAAGTTCTTAGACCCAATTCGCTTGATAAAAATCTATCAAAAACCTGATTTTATGAAAAAAGAAAGGCGCAAGATTAACTTTGCGCCTTTTGGATTGCCTTCTTTTTATGGAATGAGAATTAGGGCGAATTTCTTCCCAATTTATCCCCCAGCGAGGAAAACTTCTACAGCATTACCCGCCTCTTCTTCGGGGAAGAGTTCTTCCACTCGGCTTTGAATTTGAGCGTGACGTTCAACACCTTCAAAGGCGTAACGGTTGTAACCATTGCGCTGGATTAACTCTTCTAAATAGCGAAGGCGATCGCTGGAGGCGGGGTGAGAAGATAACCAGTTTAAAACCCTAGGTCCACCGCAATCTAATTCGGTAAAGGTTTGCATCAGGTTTCGTAAACCATCAGCGGCATAATTGGAATTTGCTAATACTCTTGAGCCTAAAACGTCGGCTTGTCGTTCATTCTGGCGGCTGTAAGCGCGACCGACGAGGGCAGCAATTAAATCCCCCATTGGTACGACCCGATTTAAGTTAGAAAGTAGGGCACTTTGAACAACCCGTTGATATCCATGAGACAACACCGCATGAGCCACTTCATGACCCAATAAACCGGCCAATTCGGCTTCGCTGTTAATTTTTTGGAGTGCGCCAGTATTCACGAAGACTTTACCCCCAGGAAGGGCAAAGGCATTGAGATTTTTGTCTTTGACAACGAAGAATTCATACTCAAATTCATCCCGTCCCATCAATTTAGCCATTTTCTGACCCACTTCATTGACGTAACTGACGATCGCCGGGTCATCGACCATTGGTAATTGCTTTTGGAAAGACTCCGCCAGTTGCTTACCAAATGAAGCTTCTCCTTGCATCAACAGGATGGTGAGTTGAAGGGCGGGAATCGTTCCGGCAACGTTTCCAGTTAAGAGTAAATCTCCGATAGACAGTGCGCCAGTGACGAGGGTTTGCCCGATTAAGCGGCGACGAATTCCTGAACGATACCGACCTAAATCATCATCGGCGATCGCTGCCAATTCAGCGGCTTGAGGATGTTCCGGATATAGCACTGCAAATTGTCGGGCGGCGATGGAAGATTCCAGCCATTTTTCTTCAGCTTGTAAGGCGGTAATTTCTGCTTTAATTAATTCCGGTTCGTTGGGATAAAGGGTGGTGGCACGTTCTAGGACAGCTAGGGCTTCTTCTCCTCTTCCATACTGTTGTAATGCTTGGACAAGCAAGACATGACCTGGAATAAATTCCGGATGCCTTTCTACTAATTGCTGTAACGGGACAAAAATTCGGCTTTCTAATTTTTGTTCAAATCCAGCTTGTGCTTCACGCCAATAAACTCGACCCGCCCCAGATAACTGTTCAGGATCGCTAAAGGGTTTGGGAATTGCCTGGTCCCCTTGCGGTTCAGAAGGTTCAGAAAACTGACCTTTCACTTGGCGATACAGTTGTTCTGCGGCTTGGGTATTGCCTTCTAGGAACAGGCGATCGGCTTCTACAAGGGTATTAAATTCTGAGCTTCCTGGCTCAAAAGCGAGTTCCAGAATGTGTTTAAAACTGGAAAAGGTGGGGATGTTGCTATGAGGTGCAGGAGTGGTTACCCCGGTGGGTGGCAAGGTGGAGTAGGCGGGAGCAAAAGTCAGCAACAAATTCATGCTGAGGAATAAAACCACTCCAACTGTTGCCCATAGTGCGTGTCTAAATCGTTTCATTGAGGGGGTTCCTCTGGGTAAGGGATGGTACGGTTTCAATCTTTAACCCGCACCCTGAAAGGTGGGGCTATATGGACAAAGCCCGCCTCCGCAGGGTGGGGAGAGAAAACAGGTTTTTGACAATTAGATTGGGGATTATGCTCTTAGAACCGGAATCTCTATCAAGTGTTTCCTTTGCTTATGGCAACATCGGACATAGACGCGCTTTAAACGCTGTTCCTGAGACTGTAATTGGGTTTCTGAAGGCTTTACATGGATTTTTGTAGTTCCTCCTCCAAGAGTTGCTGATAAATGGTGGGTAAATAGGCACTCATGGAATTAGTTTCAATTCCATAGCCGAGACTGGTCCAAGTGCCAGAGAGTAGATATAAGACTTCATCTAATTTTCCTTGTTTCAATAGTTCGGAAATGTTCACTCCCCAGGCTTCTTCATCTTTTAGCCACGCATAGACGACTTTATCTTGGAATTTGGGTTCAAAACTATAGGATTTCCAAAACCATGTGCCACTGGGTTTGGGGTGGTAGCGTTCGGCCATTTCTTCCCAAGTGGTGGTGATAAACTGATAGCGACCGGCAGCAGTTGAGCAGTTGTTAAGGTTAGGTCCGGCAACGATGCGCACGCAGCGATCGGGATGGCGTTTGAGGTCGTCAATATATTCTCCGCCATAGATGACGGCGTAGGGTTGGTCAACGTTGGATTCACTGGCGGAAATGGTTCGCATCAGGGCGCGAATGTAGGGGTCCCCATCTTCCATGACTAAGGGGGGTAAGGGGGCCATCAGGGCGGGGGGCAGGGATTCGGTACGATCAAAGATGACGTTATAAAACAGCATGGGCAAGGCGATCGCCCCGGCGACTAACAAGACAAGTTGTCTAAATTTCGGGGGTTTTCTTCTCCGTTTAACCCGGCGTTTTTGATTTAAGTTCAAGGGTTGTAAAGAAGGTTCAGAAACCATAAGGCAGGATTAATTTTCAGGAATTAGGGTGATTTATTCAAAACTTTTAGGGGGGATTTCTCTGATTTTATTCCCTCCAATGTCGTTAGTTCTCCCAAGTTTAAGGGTAAGAGTCTCCCACATTTTATGGGTGGGTTGGTGTTGTAAAATGCTCCTGTTTTAGGGGCATCCGATGCGCTGGATTGTATCTGATGCCCCTTCCTGTTAAACGCTTGAACCTGGTTTATTGGCCCAGATTACGCCTAATTCTAACCGAATTGGAGTTAAACGACGCTGGCAAATAGCTCATTAATTGCTTTAGCGGGTGCTTCAGCATTGGTGACTATTTCCACGATTTTATTGCGGGCGGCAGGTTGGAATAGGGCTTCGACGCTGACTAAGGCGACTTTAGTGCGTGGAATGCTCCCTTCAAATAATTGATCCTGAGATTTCATGACGATCGCTGCTTCATCCTCGGTATTTTTTAATCCACCTGGACGAACGATGGTGTAAGTTAATCCGCTATTTTCGATATATTTTTCCGCTTGTTTTTTCCAGACTAAAATCAGCCAAAATAAATTGAGCGGATGGAATAAATTAGAGACGCACATGGAGGAAACCAGAACAAAATGTTGGATTCCCTTGACTTTGGCGACGTCTACGAGATGCTTGGTCCCTTCATAGTCAATGCGATAGGGTCCCGTGGGGTCGAAACTGGGGGTCGCACCGGCAGCGCATAACACCACAGTAGAATCAGCGATCGCCTCTTGGAGACTCTGGGGATTCAAAACATCCCCCACGACTAACTCCACCTGGGGAGGTAAGAGTTGCTGACCTTTCTCCAAGTTCCGCACCAATGCGCGCACAGGAATCTCCCGCTTAACCAATTCTTCGACAATTCGTCGTCCCGTTTGTCCCGTGGCACCCGCTACAAATGCTTTCATCAGTTTTTTAGGTAAAATTATGGATTGAATGTGAAATTAGGGCTGTTTTACAAGAGGGGGCCGCAGTTAGCACCCCAAACCCCCTCTAGTTTAAAAAATTTGGGGACCGATCGCGATCGCCCTGGTTCGGATATCTACATCACAGAACCTCCCTGGAGAGATTGCTTATGATAGGAACGGATGCCAGCCCTACCTTAGATTCCGCTCAAGGCGAAGCTTACCCAAAGACAGGAAATTCGGGCAGAATTACGGATTTCCTCCCTTCCACGGACAAGATAACGTAGAGAAAATAGCATCCAACCACCTCGGTGGTCGTACCAAAACACAGACCCTCAATCAGGGAAGCGGTTATGCAGTCAGATATTTTAAACTCTATGCAAACATCCATCGATGGCGATCGCGAGGTATCTACCTCCGTTGCTTGTGAACCGATGTGGTTTCAGACTCATTTTGTCGGATGCATGGAAATGTATGCCGATGTGGAAACCGTTGCTGCCTATTTTGACGTTCACCAAGGATGGTTTAAACGCTGTGCGCGTCCCATGCAGGCAGATGCTTTAGGAGAAAATGGCTATGCTTTAACGATCGGGCGTTTTGGGGCTCTCGGTTATGAAGTGGAACCGAAAATTGGTCTGAACCTATTACCCCAACAGAATCGGGTTTATCTTATCGAAACGATCGCGATTCCGGATTACGTCCCCCCGGGTTATGACGTAGAGTTTAAAGCATCCCAAGAATTAATAGAAATTCCCGCAGATTATTCTAATATCAAACTTCGCCATACTCAGGACCTTCCTCCTACTATGACTCGGGTGGAGTGGAATTTAGATTTAAAGGTGGGGGTTTGTTTTCCCAAGTTCATTCATGCCTTACCCCTTCCCCTCGTCCAAAGAACCGGCGATCGCCTGTTAGCACAAATTGTTAAACAAGTTTCCCGGCGCTTAACTTACAAAGTCCAGGAAGATTTTCATTCCACCATCGGGCGCGATCGCCTGGAACTGTTCAAGAAAAAACGCGCCAAAACCCCTAATTCTGATCTATGCCGTCAATGTAGTGGTTCCAATGGGACCGGCGAAGAGATCCCCGAGGACCTGGAAACTCCCTAACAAATATCCGGTCCCCTCCCCAATATCTAAGGGAAAGGACCGGAATAAGCTGCATCTTGGGCGATCGCCCTCTGACGAGGAATAAGCCTAAGTTCCCTTACTATAAGGGCGTCCTAGGAAGCACTGCTGAGAATCTTTTGGACAATTTGCAATCCCGTGAAGGCTTGCCAGCCAAACAGGGTCAGCAAGGTCATATTCATTGCCACATGAGTCACTCTTGCCCAAGTGACACCTTGCTGCATGAACGGCGCTAGGGAGGCTGAAATTGCCACCATTGTGGTCATGCCTAAACCAACCAGCAGGTGGGGACCAAAAAATAGCTTGCCATTATTAATATAGGTGGCAGCCATGCCCACTACGGTACCGAATACCATCAGGGCCAGCATGATGGACCCGATTTGGTAATGTCTAACATTATATTTGCCCTTAATCAAAGCTTTTTTCTCTTCTCCTGTTGCTTTGCGAGTGCGCTTCAGTTTCACTCCCAGGACAAGGGCATAAATCGAGAGTGCAAACAACACCCACATCAACAAGGGGTGGAAGAAGGTCAATCCCGTTTGTAACGGTGCGGGCAGTTCGATGGTCATGGTGTTCTCCAGATGGCATGAGGATCTTCATAAAACTTATCATAATTTGGGTCTGGAGAACTCTGGAAAATGCCACAGTTTCAAGGGTGGCGCGACTGGCATCATGGTCGCTGTTTTGTTGAGAGGGCGCGATCGCTTTGATGAAGATCTCCGGACGATCGCGGTTGATTGTCGGCTCCTTTCGCGATACCGTTAAAGTACCCCGAGATTGAGTCGATCGCAGCAAATGCTCTCTAACCAGGATCTTTTATTAATTCAGGCGGCTCGAATTGGCAATATTCATCAAGTCATTACCCTACTGGCTGAGGGTGCCCGTGTTAATGCCAAAGATGGAGAAGGCACGAGTCCGTTAATGTTTGCTTCTCAGAAAGGTTATACGGAAATCGCCCGTCACTTGCTTGAAGCGGGTGCGGATGCCAATCTTGCCCGAGAAAAGTACGGCATCACCCCCTTAATGTTCGCGGCAGCGAATCATCAAATTGATGTGGTCCGCCTGTTGCTCTCCTTTGGTGCCCAGGTGAACGCTCGAAATGATGATGGGAGTACCGCACTGATGGCGGCGGCACTCAAAGGCAATGCCGCGATCGCCGATCTGCTGTTGACCCACGGCGCGGAACCCAATATCAAAGATAAAGATGAGGATACCGCCCTCAAACTCGCCATTGCTGAGGGTCATGTTGCGATTGTTGAGTCTCTCCTGGCAGCAGGGGCGGATTTAGAGGCGATCGCGGATCTGGATTCCCTCTTATTCCGCACCGCCCAGAAGGGGAACGCCAAACTGTTAGAACTGCTGATCCAAAAGGGTCTCTCCTGTCAAACCTACGATTGCGGCAGCGCCTTACTGGACGCAGCAGAACGCGGGGACCTGCCCATTGTGCAAATTTTGTTAGCAGGGGGGACGAACCCCAATATCACGGATAAAGAGGCTGAAACTCCCCTCCTACTCGCCAGCGATCGCGGCCATACTGAGGTAGTTATTGCCCTGCTGGGCGCGGGTGCTGATGTCAATACCAAAAATCTCGATGGCTTTACTCCCCTGATGGCTGGGGCATCTGGCGGCCATTGGGAGATGGTGCGATCGCTGCTGGATGCGGGGGCTGAGATTAATGCGATCGATAGTGACGGAGAAACCGCCTTAAATTGGGCTGTTGTCGAAGGGTATGCCGATGTGGTCAACCTGTTACTCGACCGAGGGGCCGATTTCCAGCGGTGCAATCGTCTCGGAGACACTCCCTTATTCGTCGCTGCCTTGCACGATCGCGCCGACATTGTAGCGGCCCTCCTCCACAAGGGGGCAGATGTCAATCCCACCAACTTGGACGAAACTCCCCTCACCGCCACCGCTGAACTCGGCCATCTGGACACCATCC
>CBFGOM010000153.1:0-16054 GCA_965650385.1 uncultured Oscillatoriaceae bacterium | reverse complement strand
GATACAGACGCTCCGCCTCATCCCAGTTGCCCCGAAATTTCTCGATATCTCCCAAGACTCCCCAAGAGTTTGCCATCCCTTTGCGATCGCCTAATTCCGTATTAATTGCTAAATATTGCCGAAACAGACGCTCCGCCTCATCCCAGTTGCCCCGATTTCGCTGGATATCTCCCAAGGCTCCCCAAGAGGTTGCCATCCCTTTGCGATCGCCCAATTCGGTTTGCAATTCCAAAGATACCCGATACAGATGCTCCGCCTCATCCCAGTTACCGCGATTTCGCTCGATATCTCCCAACTGTCCCCAAGAGGTTGCCATCCTTTCGCGATCGCCCAATTCGGTTTCAATTGCTAAAGATTGCTGATACAGACGCTTCGCCTCATCCCAGTTGCCCCGAAATTTCTCGATATCTCCCAACTGTCCCTGTAATCCAGCAATCAAACTCTTATTTGTTTGTTCTTGTGCAATAGCTAAAGCATCCCGATAATAGTGTTCTGCTTCATCCCAGATGCCCCAATCCCGATATCTTAAACCAATTCGCTGTAGATAATAAGGACGGGTCTTTTCATCAACATGGGGTAAGATTTGCTCATACAAATCTTTTAAGAGGTTCCAGTATCCCCAGGGTTCCAGATAATCATGTATTTTTCCAGCCAATAAACTAGATGCCTCGTCATATTTCCCCAGCATGAAGGCAAAATACTGAACCTCCAAAACTTGGCGTAAATCTTCTAAATTTTGGGGATTTTCTACCGTCTTCCCAGGGCAGTAAAATTTATAAACCCGTTCCATCAGTTGCGGCAATTCGGCTTGATATTGCATTTGTAAGTATTCGATAATTAAACGATGGAGGTCATAATACCACTCGCACTTTTTCTGATCATAATGACGCTGTACCAAGGAACTATTCACCAAGCGCATGACAATTTCTGTGGTTTCTTTGAGTTCCGCTTTCGTGAATTCTGCTGGTTCTTCTAAAAGTTCTGCTAAGGAACTATTTACCAAGCGCATGACAATTTCTGCGGTTTCTTTGAGTTCCGCTTCCGTGCATTTTGCTGGCTTTTCTAAAACTCCTGTTATCTCAAACCGTACATCTTCTTCCCAGTCATCGGTGTACAGGCGCAAAAAGGTCAAACCCTGGATATCGATGCCGACGCGCAAGACGCACATTCGCCGCAATACGTCTAACCCTGCCTGACTTTGCCGCCCGAGTTGCGCTTGCAGAATCGGTTCTGCCTCTTCTGTTACCAGTTCCGGATGTTTCCGCAGATACCCAGGACTTTCGGCCCCGATCGCCGCCAATTGGGTCAAAATAAAGGCATTCCCTTTGACTCGTTCCGCAATCCAGCGCCAATCTTCCTCACTATCTTCCGATCCGCGCTGACGCAAGATTTCCACTCCATCGGCATCCTCCACCCCGGACAAGGTGAGAACTTCCACTAATTTCGGGTCGGGTTTCGGGTTCCGGGCACGGCGATCGGTTAAATCAACGGGGAATTCCCGACTGGTGAGAATCAGGGTTGAGCAATGATTGCCGTAAGCAAAGGCATGAAGCAACTCCCCCCATTCTGGAGACAGCGCTTTACCGCAGTCGGGATGGTGAGCGGGGTGTAAAATATCTTCCAGGTTATCCAGCACGACTACGCTGCGCTGTTTTGTCAACCCCTCCAGAATTTTGGTGATTTTTTCCGCTGCGGTTTTCAGGGGTTCTGGGGTTTCGATGTCTAATCCCCCCAGGAGAAATTCTGCCACGGCATCAAAACTGGTCCCTTGGTAGGTTTTTAAATACAGTGCTTTCTGATAGGGACAGGTGGCGGTGAGGGTAGGCGGTTGCAACTGCACCCCCAAGGTTTCCAGGAGTTTCACCGCTAAACTGGTTTTGCCGATGCCCCCTTGTCCAATCATCGTCAGCACTTTCGGGGGAGTTTCGGGGGCGAGTAATTTGGTTTTTAACTCCTGTAACACAGCATCGCGCCCCACCCACACGGGGATTTCAGCGATGGTTTCCAGTCCCACGGTTTGGATCCCTTTGCTCTGGGGTGGGGATGAGGAACTGCTGATTTCATCTGTGACTGAGGGTGCGCCTTCGGTGGAGGAGTTTCCCGGTTGTCGGGTACGCCACTGCTGCTGAAACTGTTGCAGATTCTTATCTTTATCTTTACTCCAGAGTTTAAGGCTAAAAATCCATTTTGGGGAACCCCGCTTTTTGACCCGGCGATCGCACCAAATTTCCAGAAATTCGCCCCAATAGTGGGTCAAGAATGCCCCGATTTCCTTGCGCTGGTTCTCTTTTACCTCTTGCGACACTTTTGCCTTGCTATAAATCAGCAGGCGCAAATCTTCCAGGGTGGTTTCTACCGCTAAATGCAGTTCCTTCCCCTCCTGATCTTCCCACCGCGCATCCAGGTTAACGCTAGGCAGGTTTTCGTCTAAGTCGTGGTTGGCACAGTCGATCAAAAGTTCGAGTAGTTGCTGTACCCGAGTTTGCGGTTCCGGACCATAAGAGAAATTGGGCATCGCAAGTGGCATCAAAGTGGAGAAAAAGTTGCGGGAAAGTTTCGGGATCCCGATACCGAAACCCATCACTGAACCTACCCGAATATTTGTAGTATACTGCTTTCGGCGCTTCCTTGCTTTCGGGAATACCCGCAATTTTACAACTGCATTATCAAATTTGAGGACAAGGTAATGCAGATTTCTACGCGCACTCTGTTAATTGTTGGGGAAGCAATAGCAACCACCGTTGTCGGATTGATTCATGGGGGGGCCGGAGTTGCTCTCACGTTTGGATTAGCATTTTGGCATATTCGCTATGATAGCACGATGCCGGTGCAGCAGGACGGTATGGTGCAACGGGTCACCCGTCGGGTAGCGATCGCCCCCGGGGTGGAGGAGAAAAACCAGGTATCGGAACATGAGCAATAGGGGCGATCGCAGTCCAATTTTAATGCCAGAATCAAGCATTAGGGGATGATTCAGCCGAATTTTCTCCTAATGGTTGCACAAAAGCTTGATGTTCGGGAGAACTAATTCCTTGTTGCAAAATTGTCAAAACTTGCTGCATATTCCCTTGGATGAGATTAGGAATATCCAACCACAATCCGGGGAAGACTTGCGAACGGATTATCCCTTGCTCATCGGGCAATACGGATACATAATCGCCGTCTTCTAACCGAAACCACTCAATTTTTTTATCAAAAACTTGCCAAATAATATATTCTTTCACCCCATTGCGGCGATAGGCGCGTTTTTTATCCCCCAGGTCAATAGCGGCGCTACTGGCGGCAATTTCAGCGACGAGTTCCGGTGCGCCTTGGATGTATCCCTGTTCGTCAAGGGTGGATTGTCCCCCATTTTCGGGACTGATTAATAAGACGCCATCGGGTTGGGGTTCGTTGTCTAAATCTAGGCGCACTGTGGGTTCAATTCCCATTTCCACTTGAGGGGTTGCTGATTGATACAACCCTAATACGGTAATCAGATATCCATGAGGTTTGGCATGGGACCGAAAGCGTAAGGGAGATGCCATATAAACGACTCCTTCAATGAGTTCAGCTTTTTTGATATCAGGCATGGCGTGATAGCGGCGCTCGAATTCCGGACGAATCAAGCGATCGCCATTTTCTAAGGGGGGTAGGGAGTGAGTGAGTTTCACCTGAGAGGCGATCGCTTGAGGTTGGGTGGATGTCATAGCAATACTCTCCATTAGTGCAATACAAATTATACCTATGTTCTTTTAAGCAAAGGGCAGGAACCGCTTTGTTTCTATTGCTGGACCCTGCCTCTGTATCGATTCTTTAAAAACGATGCCTCTATGATAAACCGAATTGCGCAGGTCTAACAGCAGATGGTCCCCTTACGTTGTCAATTGAGGGAGTACCGGCACACCTTCCTGGGGAAATTAACCAGGCGATCGCCCTGGGAGTTTCTAGGGTAAAATCTGAGTTATCTATCCCATCCTATCACCAGTAGCTACTTATGAATTTAACCCAGTTGACGGTAGAAAACATTAAACAATTCGCCGATAATCCAGATAGGTTTGAAGCGGGTTTATTGTGCTATGAAACGAGTTTCATAGATCAGTTTTATATGTCTGGTAAGCGAATTACAGCGAACGTAGGCACCAAAACGGGTCTTTACAGCGTAGCAATTCAAAGCGGTGGCGGCCAGGTTTCGGCGGATTGTACTTGTGGTGTTCAGGATGCGGTTTGTGAGCATCGGGTGGCGGTGTTGTTGTATGCGCTTTATGGTGACCCCAATGAATTGGTGGGGAATGATCCAGAAGAACCAGAGGCGATCGCCTCTGGTTCTTCTGTTGCCTCCTTTCCTGATGATTTGGAAGCGGCGTTGCGAGAAATGGGGGTTGATAAGTTAGTGGAAATGATACTGAAATTTGTAGATGAATTTCCCGAGGTACGTCATTTGCTATTGTCTGAGGTAAACCTATCCTCGGAGCTTATTCATCCCCCACAAAAACCTGGGGGAATGGTGAGCAGACTCAAACAAGAGATTCAGAACTTTTTTGAGGAGACCTATGAGAAGTTGATTGAGAAAGAAAGGTATGAGGAAGAGGAGCGATATTATGATGATTACTATGAGGAAGAGGATTATGATGATGAAACGGATTATCCCGACTTGGATGATGTGTTTTATCTAGTCCAAACGCTCGAATTGCCAGAACAAGTTGATGTTTTGTGGAAGGTAGTGACAGAGGCAAATCAATACTTTATCAAGGAAAAATGTTTAATCGCTACTTATGAAGTGACGACGGCTATAGAGCTATTTGCTAAGGCCGTATTGGCGGTAGAAGTCCAGATGCCAGAAAAGCAAACTTATATTAAGTCTGTGCTAAATTTGCTCCAGTGGGAGATGTTCGATAATGAGGAACTGGATAGGGTAATCAAAGATACTTTGGATCTGATTTGTACGATACCGGAAGATTATCTCTATGTGATTCAAGAACTCCCCAAATATAGCAAACATGAGAATACTCTCGATTGGATGGCGGACTTTTATCGCCGGTTGGGAGATGAGGAAAATTATATGCGGTTGCGGGAGGCCAATTTAAACCAGCCCTTTCAGTATGTGGAGTTAGCCTCTTATTGGCGGGAAAAAGGGGATATGGAAAAATATCGGACCACGTTAGAACGCTGGGTTTCTATTGGGAGAAAGAACAATTTCGATTTAGGGGATAAAAGAAGCAATAATTATTATAAAGTCCGCTTACAAGACCAAAACATTCTCTCGGAGTTAACCAAGTTCTATCAAGAGCAAGGGGACTTAGAAAATCTTTACCGGCTGTTGATGCTGAAGTTGCAGGAAAATGGCTATTCTTTCGCGCTGTATCATCAACTCAAGGAAGTAGCAACGGGGTTACATCGGTGGGAACTCACCCGCAAACAGATCCTGGAAAGGGTGGCAAGTATTCCGAATCAGTTAGCCGAAATTTATTTAGAGGAACAAGAGTGGGACAAGGCGATCGCCTTATCGGAAACCTCTAAGTGTGCGCAGTTTACGGATTTGAAAATTGCGGAGGCGGTGAAGGAACATCGTCCTGAAGCAGCGATCGCCATTTATGAGAAGGTAATGCTCAAGTATATCCAGAACAAGACGCGAGCAAATTACCAGACTGCCGCGATGTATGCACAGACAATCAAATCGATTTATCTGGATATCCTCAAAAATTCATCCCTGTGGCAAGGTTATATTGATCAACTACGGCAGACTTATCGCAGTTATCGGGCGTTGCAGGATGAGTTTAAAAGGTTGTAGGGCATTCTCAGGGGGAGATGGGTCAATATGAGGGGTAAAGTCAATTGCGGCAAAAATGACCCCTCCCTGAGAAACGGGTTTGCGGGTATTTTGGCGGTAGAAACTGAATGGGTTGGGTGGAAATCTAGGTTTCTGGGTGAGTTTCTGGAGGGGAGTGGCGATCGCCCTGGGAGTTTCTAAGGTACGATCGGATTGGTGAATAAGATAAAAATATTAATACCGGAGGCAGCCACTCATGAAGTTAAACGATTTGACTATAGAAGAAATTACAGAATTTGCCGATAGTCCGGCTATTTTTGACCAAGGTCAACAGTGTTATGATAGCGGAGCCGTCGAGCAATTTTTTATGTCTGGAAAGGGAATTAAGGCGAAGGTTGAAGGGAAAACCGGCCCATATTCCGTCGAAATTCGCACAGGTAAGGGTAATCTAACTACGGATTGTACTTGTGCTTATTCCGGGGAAGTTTGTGAGCATATTGTGGCGGTGTTGCTGTATTCTCTTTTGGGCGATCCCGAGGCGGAGGATGATGATGAGTATGAAGAACCGATGATACCTCATCGCGGGATTCCGCTTACACCGAATACATTCCAACAGTTATTAAGAGGAGAATTGTATCTTGAAGATGTATTTGACTTCATGGTACAAGGGGAACGCTTAAACAATGTGATTCCCTTTCCTAACTCCAAAAAAATGACGGTGACGGAGTTGAAACAAGAAATTCAAGAGTTTTTTGAGGCAGTTCAAAGCGAGGAAGAGGAAGATCGGAATCCTTTTGATTATGGCTTTTTTGCTCTGAGTGAATCTAAATTTCCTAACTTAAATTCGGTGTTTGCCCAAGTGAAGCATCTCACTTTAGAAAAACAGATTGATGTGCTGTGGTATGTAGTGACTTCGGGGAACTTGATTTTTAGTCAGACGGGGACGGTTTTTGGGGAGGTGGAGATTGCTGAAGCGGTGGATTTGTTTGCTCATTGTGTGATGGCCTTAGAGCTTGAAATCCCGCAGAAGCAGGTTTATTTGAATTCCGTGATTGCGTGCTTCGATTGGCCGATGTTCCAGAATGAGGAACTGGATATAGCACTAAAGGAGGCGATGGATACCCTTTGTTCCACGGAGGAAGAGTTACGCTATGCGATCGCCACCTTAGAAACCATTGGTCTGGAAACGAATAGCCGAAAATGGGTAATGGATGCTTATCGCCGATTAGGAGATGAGCAGAACTTCATCCGATTATACGAGGAAAATCTGGAAAGGGCTGAACAATATTTAATGCTGGCAAATTATGTGGGGGAGGTAGAGGGGGATATCCCTAGGTCCATTACGATTTTAGAACGGTGGATTACGGAACATACACCCAAAACGGAAGATAACCTAGAGGATTGGGCCGATTTATATACTGAGGATTGTCCCTATACGAAAAAACTATTAACTGAACTGACACAGTATTACTATGAGCAAGGCGATCGCCCGAATTTGTATCGAATTTTCCTGCTGTGGCTGCGCATTGACGGTCTTTGCCTGGAATTGTATGACAAGATTAAGCCCGTGGCAGTGGCGTTAAATTGTTGGGAAGACTGCCAACGCCAAATCCATCTGTTCGCCCGGGATGATGCGGAAGTTCTCTCGGAAATATACTTAAAGCAGAAAAATTGGGATGCGGCCATTTCCTTAGCCCAGGCACCGGGTTGTCCCATCGCTGTGAAACAGGCAGTCGCCTCCAAGGTAAAATCCTCTCATCCAAAGGCAGCGATCGCCTTGTATGACCAACTGGTACATCACTCTATTCAAAAGAAAACCCGCACGAACTATCAAAGTGCGGCCAAGTATGCCAAGCAGATCCGAGAAATTTATCTATCTATTCTGAATTGTCGATTCGAGTGGGAAGATTATCTATCCGACCTCCAGCAGCAGTATCTACGCTACCGGGCTTTACAAGAAGAATTGCAAAAGTTGTAAGACGCATAGCACCCGACTGTCAAGACTTCTCCCCAGGTTTTACTCAGGGGGGAGTTAGTTGAGCCACGAGCCTTTAAACCAGACTGCGGCTCTCTATCTTTGGGATGAGAGAGCAAACCTTTGACGGAGAAAGGGTTTGAGAGTTTTTCTGTGGCCGCGAATGCACCGACAGGCGATTATCTCTCTCTTTGTTCGTATAATAAGGCCCGAAAACTCTATCTGACGAGGGTGGATTTTACTACTTTGGGAATGGGACAAACCTGGAATTCAGAGTTAATAATAAAACTATAAGAGAAAAAAACGTTCAGATATTCGTGTCAAGGAAGAATCGTGATGTTTATTCTATCAAGCTTATTACCTGACTCTAAAACTACTTCTAACCTGGGGTTACATGATGTCTTGCTTCCCATCCGTAACTGGATCGATCGCATTGAAATTAAAATCCTCAACAAGCGAAAGGCTTGTGCAAGCTAATTCCGGCGCAATGTCCATTTGAACGAGATATCCAGCTATTTGGCCGAACTTTATTTCATATTCCACCCCTGTGTAAGCTCAATCCATTTTATGAGCAACTGGTATTTCTCAGGTTTCGGGCGCTCTGTTTCCTCGCTGATGAATGCGGTGAAGATGTCACGGCCTATTGTTAATCTTTTCTCCCTCACGGGTTGGTTTCTAAGGGTTCTCTCCCTTCAGCTTCAGGGGGTTAACTCCAGGAAACCCGTACATTTACTCAGATTAAAATCCGGTTTCTCTAAGCCGAACCCCTATGGACGGTTACTACGACTCAAGCTAGATTGACCAATTCGTTACATTTTGTTACAGTATAAGAAATGAGGGGAAAAACATAGCCTCTCAATTGTTAATAAATGACGGAGCCAATATGAACGGCAACATTCGCATCGGCAACTTATTCGGAATCCCTTTTTATGTTAATCCCTCTTGGTTTTTAGTGCTGGCTTTAGTGACTTTTAGTTATGGCGGCGCACTGGCTGCTCAATTCCCCGCAATGGGGTTAATATTCCCCTGGATATTAGGATTGGTTGCGGCGTTGTTGCTGTTTGCTTCAGTCTTAGCTCATGAACTGGGACATAGTTTTGTAGCCATTCGTCAGGGAATTGAAGTGAAATCTATCACTTTGTTCCTGTTTGGGGGATTGGCAAGTTTAGAACGGGAGTCCAAAACCCCAAGTGAGGCATTTTGGGTGGCGATCGCCGGACCTGCCGTGAGCTTACTCTTGTTTGCACTCTTTAGTGCAGTGGCCTTAACCACGCCAGTCACAGGCCCAATTGCTGCGATTCTGGGACTGTTGGCCTCAATTAACTTAATGTTAGCCCTGTTTAACCTCATTCCGGGTTTACCCCTTGATGGCGGGAACATCCTCAAATCCCTCGTTTGGAAAATTACGGGCAACCCTTATAAAGGTGTAATCTTTGCTGGACGAGTCGGCCAAGCATTGGGGTGGATTGCGGTACTCCTTGGTGGATTGGCGATCCTGGGAATCAGTAACATTGGTAGCTTCTGGACCTTGTTAATCGGGTTCTTCCTGATTCAAAATGCGGGAACCGCTGCCCAATCTGCGTCTATCCAAGATACGCTTTCTCACTATACCGCTGCGGATGCGGTCAATCCTAACAGTCCGATTGTCTCTGCCGAACTCTCTTTACGGGAGTTTGCCAACGAGTATATTATCGGTAGCAAAACCCAGTGGCGCAAGTTTTTAGTGACGGATGAGGCAGGATATTTAATTGGGTCGATCGCCGTGGATGATTTGAAGCTGATTTCTACCTCGGACTGGCCGAACACTCCGGTGAAAGAACTGATGAAAACCGTAGAATCTACGACTACCATCAAATCCAATGTGACCTTACTCGAAGCGATCGCCATTCTCGACGATCGCGAACTCTCCGAGTTACCTGTCATTAATGACAATGGTCTCTTAGTCGGACTCCTGGAAAAAGGTGAGATTGTCCGAAAACTGCAAAAACAAAAATCTAGCCAAACGAATCCCGCCTAATTTTTTGTCGGCTCTTAGTTTAACCTAACTCGGACCCGGTTTCCTTCCAGAAACCGGGTTTTTTTGTGTCCCTAATCGGTTCCCTTCACCCGGCCCTCCTTCAGCAGAATTTTAAGGGGAATTTTAAAGCAACGAACCTTTGGGTCCAGGGACTGTTTACCTATCAAGGATTTACGTCCTTTGTCCCCCTTTGAGGGAATTTTAAGCGATGGGTTCATAGGAAGTTAAGACAAAACTTAAGTAGGAATACTTAACTTGTCAAAAGGGACATAATCCAGTAGAGTAATAGAATCGCAATAATAGACTTGTTGTTTAATTCAAACCCGGTAATAACAGCCCTCCAACAGCTAAAAAAGGGGGTGGGGTTTTCCAGACTCAGGCAATTCGTCTCAGGGACATCAGGATACTAAATGGGATAAAGATTAACCGATAAGGAGGTTAAGGGGGATCGTGGGTTATTGCATTGCTCCAGTCAAAGAATCAATGGGAAAGCAGATTCAGTTGATTATCACTGGATTGGTTGCCACCGTGATTGGCGCGCATCAACACCCCTTGTTGGCCCAAGGCATTGATCCGGCAACCGATGGGACCGGGACCACGATTACCATCGATGGACCACAATTTAATATTCAGGGGGGACAACGGTCGGCAGATGGGGCCAATTTGTTCCATAGTTTTAACCGCTTTAATTTAGAGGGAGGACAAGTTGCGAATTTTCTCTCTAACCCGGCGATCGCGAATATTTTGGGGCGAGTTACAGGAGGCGATGCCTCTTATATTAATGGATTAATTCAAATCACTGGGGGCAATTCCAATCTCTATTTAATGAATCCCGCCGGAATTGTCTTTGGGTCAAACGCGCAACTTAACGTTCCGGGAGACTTTTTAGCAACAACGGCCACAGCAATTGGGTTGGATGAGGGGTGGTTTAATGCAACGGGGGAAAATAACTGGGCGAGTTTAGTGGGAACTCCCTCGCAGTTTGCCTTTGGGTTAGAACAACCGGGCAGTATTGCCAATTTTGGGGAATTAATCCTGCAACCGGGGCATGATTTAACCTTGTTAGGCGGAAGCATTCTCAATACGGGAACCCTGGCCTCCGATGGTGGAACAATTACGATCGCAGCGGTTCCCGGTGAACGGGTGGTTAGAATTTCCCAAGAAAATCATCTGCTGAGTTTAGACGTGAGACCCCAGGAGATGCAACCCTTGGGGGCGACTGCCCCCCTATCTTTACCGGAGTTGCTTGTCGGGGGTACTCTCACTCATGCCACCGGCGTTGCGGTGCAGGAAGATGGTACCATCGCCCTCACCGGGTCGGGAATCACTGTTGCGACAGAACCAGGAGATGTCATGACCTCCGGGACTCTGGATGTCTCGGCAGAGGAAACCGTAGGGGGACAAATTGCCATCCTCGGCAACCGAGTCGGAGTCGTTGAAGGAACCCTGGATGCCTCCGGGAGTGGTGGCGGAACCATTAGAATTGGCGGAGACTTTCAGGGACTGGGACAGATTCCCAATGCCACCCAGACTGTGGTGAGTGAAGGGTCGGAAATTGCTGCTGATGCCATTCATGCCGGGGATGGCGGTACCGTAATTTTATGGGCCGATGGTACTACCGAGTTTGCCGGGAGTATCACCGCCCGAGGCAGTCAGGAAACCCCATCCGATGGCGGGTTTGTGGAAGTGTCCGGGAAAGAGACCCTCCTGTTTCGCGGCCAAGTAGACTTGAGTGCAGTTCAAGGAACCGTGGGGAACTTGCTGTTGGACCCGGAAAATATTCAAATTGTGGCGAATGGGGGGACTCACAATAATAAACTGCTCTTTAATAGCACGATTTTAGAGGCGAATGATCCAGGCGTCACCTATACAATTAGTGCGGGAACTTTAGAAGGGATTATCGCGGATATCCGTTTGGAGGCGAGTAACGATATCATCATCGCCCCGGGGGTCTCTCTCAACTTTGCTAATCCCGGGGGAAGTCTACTGGGGGATAATCCGTTTCAACTGGCCTTTATTGCAGATGCCAATAATAACGGCAGTGGCAACTTTACAATGGACCCGACTCAATCGATTATCGCCAAGGGTCGCAGTCTGTCGATTTCTGGGGTGAATATTACCCTGGGGAATGTGGATGTGAGTGATATTAGTACAAACGTCCTATTTTTGGGACTCGTGGCCCGAAATGCCGGGAGTGTCACCCTCACCGCCACCGGGGGAAATATTGTGACGGGGAATATTATTGCCCAGGCCAATGATAATATGCTCGGGGATTTGGTCCAACAAGGGGGTGGGAATATTACCCTATCCGCCCCGGGGGGACGCGTGGAAACGGGGATTCTGAGTACCGATGCCTATATGAATGGGTTGGTAAAAGGGGATGGGGGTGCGATTGCGATCGCTGCTGGAACGGATATCCAAACGGGCCCGATCAGTACCCGCAGTAGCGGGGCATCCGGTGGGGCCGTTACTTTAGAGAGTGCCAGCAGTTCGATTTTGACCGGGAATATTGATTCGCGGTCCGATAGCAACGGGGATGGGGGTAGCATTCGTCTCACAACACTCCAGGGAAACATTGAGACCGCAAGCATCTGGTCTCGGTCTACGACCAATGGGACTCAGGGCGGAAGTATAGAGTTATCGGCCCCGACGGGCACTATTTCGGTGCAGTCAATTCAAGGATATATTAATCCCATTCACCTTGAGGGGGATCTTCAGGTTAATCAGGACTTGACCATCGAACAGTATCTCGACCAAGGAGATATCAACCTGGCAGGGTCGGTGAATGGGGATGCTAGTTTGGTACTCCAGACGCAACAAGGAGCCGTCACGATTGATTCTTTGGTAGGGGAGGGGACGCCGTTAGTTGATTTAACGGTGAATGCTGCTCAAACGGCGATCGCCCAGAATATCACTACTACTAACACTCAAACCTATAATACACCCATTAACATCACCGGGGATGTAGAACTCACCGCCAATCGGATTCAGTTTACCGATGTCGTGGCGGGGACGACTCACCTCACGTTACAACCCTTCGATCCGACCCAAGACATGGCGATCGCGGGACCGGGTACAGGAAATCCCAACCTTTTTCAACTGACCGCAACGGATTTGGGTTGGTTACAACCGGGGTTTGCTTCCCTCACGATTGGCCGGAGTAACAGTAGTGGGACTGCCACTGTTACCAACTCTCTCACGTTTAACGACCCGTTACTGATTAGAACTCCCGAAGGTGCTGGGTTGATTTCCGCCCCCGATGGGATTGTCGGCAATGCGGCGATCGCTCTTGATGCGGGGACGGATATTATCACCGGGGATATCATCGCCCCAGGGGGAATTGAACTTAATGCTGGGGAACAGATTACCACCGGACTTCTGAATACTTCATCCCCAGGGGATGGCGGTGATATTACAGTTGCCGCAGGAGGCAATATTACCCCGGGAAATATAACTGCCCTGGGTAGTTCCGGAACCGGAGGGGCGATCGCCCTGATTGCGGGCGGAATCATCACCCCGGAAGATGAAATCATCACCAATAGCAATAGTATTCAAATCGAGGGAACCGTTCTCCTGGATCGCGATACCACCGTTGATGCCGGAGGCGGTACAATTGATATCATCGGCGAGATTGATGGGGGATATGATTTAACCCTACAAACCGCCACGGGCACAATCAACCTAGAGGGGAATATTGGAGAAACCACCCCCTTAACTCTTTTAACCACGGATACACCGACCACCTTATCGGGAAATGCCACCGCGACTCTCCTCGACTTCGGGGACCGTTTATTATTAAATGGCGATCGGCGCTTACGGGGAGAAGAAATTGATTTCGGCGGTCCTGTTTCAGGGACAGGGGACCTCACTTTAGAACCCTTCACCGGGACTCAACCCATTGCCCTCGGGTATGCCGATAATAATACCCCTGGGTTAGACCTGACTTTAACTGAATTAAATCAATTGCAAAATGGATTTAATTCGGTTACCATTGGCCGGATTGATGGTATAGCACCGATTGATGTAAATCAAGTTGCCATCAGCGACCCCCTGACCGTGCGATCGCAAACGGGAATCATTAATTTGCATAATACAGTCTTAGGCACGGATAACGCATCCCTGACCTTCTCGACTACTGGCGATATTCAAATTCTCAATCCCACCACGGTAGAAACGGCCAATGGAGAAATTACCTTTGAGGGAACCGTTAATGGGAATCAAGATTTAACGGTAACCGCTGGAAATAGCAGCATTAATTTTAATTCTAGCATCGGTGCAGTCACCCCTTTAAATCATATTACTTTAACGGCTGATGACATCAATTTTGGGGGGACAATCCGGGGTGAAGGAAATTTAGTGATACAACCCTTTACTCCGAGTTTAGATATCAAACTGGGGGGAATCAATCCGGGCAATAACGCTGCCTTAACGCTGAGAGCAACAGAACTCGATTTGTTGCAAACTGGGTTTAACTCCATCACCATCGGGCGGATAGATGGGACTGGAACAACAACCCTAGAAGCAGGTCGGGCCGGTGTAGAATTTAAAGATTCACTGATTTTGCGGGGACATACTGTAGAACTTTCCGGTGGCATTAGGAGTACGAACGATTCCTCAATTACCTTTGAAGGTAGCAGTATTATTTTGGAGGATAATACCGCAGTAGAAACGCCCCAGGGAGATATTACCTTTGCGGGGACCGTAAATGGCGATCGCGCCTTAACTCTGAATGCAGAAAACGGCACAATTCGCTTAGAGACTGCTAATTTAGGCGAACTCAATGCCACCGCAATTGAAACGATTCTGGATGGAGATATTGTTACAACCCAAAGTAATGGAATTACCATTCAAAGCGACAATATTCAACTGAATCGAGATCTGACCCTGGATACATCCGCTGCCAATGGACCGATTATCCTCGGGGGAACCGTCAATGGTTCGCAAGAATTGACCTTAAATAGTGGCACGGGTAACCTACAAATTGTCAATGCGATCGGGAATAGCATTCCCCTAGTTGGGTTAAAAATTCAGGCCGGGGATGTAACAGTAGATGCCCCGATCGCTGTAGAATTGGGGGGGATAACCATCGATGCCACGGGAACCGTTGATCTCAACCGCCCGATCGCCACCGAGGGCAATGCCCAAGTAACTGCCGTGGGGAATATCACTACTACAGATCTCACCGCAAGCGCTATTACCCTGGACAGTACATCCGGGTCAGTCGCCATCACCGGACCCTTAACAACCCAGGGAGACAATGGCGGGGCGATCGCCCTGAGTGCCCATACCGGCATCACCGGGGGAAACATCAATAGTAGCGCCACCCTAGGAACTGGGGGGAATCTCACAGTGGATACCACAACTGGGAATATTGTCCTAGGAACTATCACCACATCCGGCGTTACCGCAGGGGGTGAGGTGAGCATTGCCACGGGAAATAATATCACAATTGGGTCCGTGGATAGTCGCGCCACTGGAGGAAATGGAGGGAACATTGCCTTAACTGGAGGCAATGGCACGCTGGCCCCAGGAACCATTACCTCGGGAGACTTGAACGCTGCTGGTGCATTAGATGGAGGAACCATCCAAGTCCTCGCCGAAACCGCCATCTTTACCGGGGCGATCGCCGCCACAGGAACTGCGGGGGCCGGGGGAAATGTGACCCTCGACCCAGAAGGTGATATCGAAGTGAGGTGGATTAATGCTCAAGGGGGAACACTTGGGGGAACCGTTGATATTACCACCGGGAGTAATTTCCGCGCTACAGGGACATTTACCGCCGCAAATGGACAACAGGCGAGTATTTCCACGATTGGCAGTACCGGGAGTGGGGCGATCGCCATCCGTCACGGGGGGAATGGGATTGTGCCTTTTATCGTCGGAGATGCCAGCATTAATGGGACTGCCGGTGTGTTGACCACGGGGACGAGTGAGATCAGTAATGACTCATTTTTATATACGTTTACCCAAGGTAATATAGGAATTTACTCAGTTCCAGAACCCCCACCAGAACCCATACAGGAACCCATACAGGAACCAACACCAGCGCCGGTAGACTCTTCCACCCCAACACCAACGCCCACACCAGCACCAATTCCACCACCAACGCCTGCACCCACGCCAACGCCAACGCCTGCGCCAGCACCAACACCAACCCCAGCGCCGGTAGAATCCTCTACCCCAACACCAGCGCCAACACCAACACCAACCCCAGCGCCAACGCCTGCGCCAGCACCAACACCAACCCCAGCGCCTGCGCCAGCACCAACACCAACCCCAGCGCCAGCACCAACACCAACCCCAGCGCCGGTAG
>CBFGOM010000152.1:0-16120 GCA_965650385.1 uncultured Oscillatoriaceae bacterium | reverse complement strand
GTGCTACCGGGGGCGCTACTGGCGGTGCTACCGGGGGCGCTACTGGCGGTGCTACTGGCGGTGCTACCGGGGGCGCTACTGGCGGTGCTACTGGTGGTGTTGGGGTTGGTGTTGGGGTTGGTGTTGGCGGCGGCGCTACAGGTGTTCCGATCGGGACCGCAGGGGTAATCGGGTCGGGGGGGATAATCGGTACAGTCACCGGGGACTGCGGACCTGGAGACTGCTGACCGTTTGCCGGTTCCGCAACTGAGATCGATATTGCTGAGGCAGTAGCTGCAAGACCTACGAATAATAGGCGGCCACTGGATGATTTAAGTTTCGAGAATCGCTGTTTTCCGTTCATATAACCACATCCCGCGAGAATACCCAACTTAAGCAAGTTGGGAGGAAGCGATGCGGGTATAGCCGCTTCCTATGGACAGTTGGCTCTCATATTGGGAGCGCCGAGAGTTTTTCAACTCAAACTCTAATCGACTGCCCATCAACGTTGACGCAAACACTCCCTAAGAGTCTTGGATACAAGACATCTACCATCTGGATCACTTTAATCCCCGAAAAGGAGATAAAGTAGCTAACTGATTTCAACCCTACAACCCTATCTTATTTGGGAACTTTAGTGGGGCGATCGGGTGAAGGATTAACTGGGTGACTTAACGTCATATTTTGACAGGGTTCTGCTACTCTGTGCATCAAAGGCTGGGGAGTTGGGTTACCCTATTCCCACTTTGACTGCATCGGTATTTACAAATACCCATTGACCCTTGCTCCGTGATTACCAAACCTGTTCATGAGTTTGGGTAATGCCTTTACTTGTTTTATCGTACCGAGAGGCGGCAGCACTGTTCTTGGGTTCTCCAAAAAGGAGAGAAAAAGGGCCGCACAGTTGTTTAAAAAGAAATGCCGTAGACTATACTCAAATTTAAGCGCACCCCATCACCCGCGTTACCTGTTAAGTCATTGAGTCCAAAGCTCGCGACCAAGGGAATTCTCTTAAAGGGTACCACAGATAAGCCCATTGTCAAGTCTTGTCCGGTCCACTCGGCGATCGCATGAGCCTGGGAACCCATAGACGTGGCAAAACTCCCAAATATATTTAATTGGGTCCCGCCAAATTCATCCGTAGGATCGACATTGGGTTCGGTTCGGAAGACCCCATTCCCAACCCCGAGGGTCACAACCCCTAAACTAAAAGGTTTTTCAAGGTCTTCATCGAAAATCAGGACCTTACTCACCGCGCTATAAAAACTGCGCCCTGTATCACTGGCAGCATCTATCCAATCTACAAGATTGATGACTCCCACCGAAACAGAAAAATTGTTGGGGAGTACCCGGCTGGCTTGGAGACTGATACTACCGGCACCCAAATTATCCTCTTGTCCATCCTCATTAGACAACCCTGTAAGCGCGAGGATGACATCGAAGCCGATCGCCTCTACGGGATCTCCCAACCCCATCGACAAGGAGATTGACCCATCTTCTGACGTATAGCGATTTCGGTTGTTAAACTGTGCCCCAATCCCTATATTGCCCCAAGCCCCTCCAAACCCGCTCGGGTTACTGAGGGTAATTCCCGGAAAATTTCCTGTGATCCCCAAGGCAGCGGCGAGCTGTCGAAGTTGTCTGTCCGTTAAGGAATCCAGAAAACTCAGCAAAATCTGAACTTCGGAAGCGGGGAGAATAATATCTCCGTCGGTTTCCGCTTGTCGGCGTTGCAGGATTTCAGTTAACTCATTCACTTGCCGGAGTTGCTCTGGGGTGAGGTCCTGTTCTCGGGTTGTTTCTAAAACAGCCAGGAGTTCAGTGACTTCTTCAGGGGTAAACCGCCGGGGGGTTGGCCCTTGGGAGTCACTATTTTGCTCAATTTGAGCCAGTTCTTCCTCACTCAGAGAGCCAATTAAGTTTTGGAGTTGTTGCGATCGCTCAGGAGATAAGATTACCACCAGCTCCCCTTGGGCTTCTAGTTCCGCTAGTTCCTCGACGAGACTTTGGATTTCCTCTCGTTGTTGGGGTCGTAAATTTAATCGTTGGATGACTCTCAGAAAAGAGATAAACTCTTGTACTGTTGCGCGATCGAGGCGAGTCCCCTGGGCGAGATCCACGCCTACAGCAGATTGGATCTGAGCGCGTTCTTGTTGAGTCAGGGACTCGATTACTGAGAGGACCAGTTGAGTTTGCTGAGGAGATAGAATAGCTTGGGGCTGCCCCTGGGCTTGAATTTCTTCTAAATCTTGAATGAGCGTTGAAATCTCCTGAGTTTGCTGGGGCCGAAGTTTTAGCTGTTCAATGGCATCCAGGATTAATAAAATTTCAGAAATCTCTTGTTGAGTAAATAAACCGACTTGCACTTCCGGCAAATCCAAAGCTTCCTGAACTTGGGAGATTTCTTGGGGGGTTAAGGAAGTCAGCACCCCGCGAATTTGTTGTACTTGCCTAGAGGAGAGGACCACCTGGGGCTGTCCCTGTGCGCTGAGTTCTTCTAATTCACGAATCAGGGATTGAATCTCCTGAGATTGTTGGGGCCTTAGTCCTTGCCGTTCGACCTCTCGGAACAAGAGGATGATTTGTTCAAGTTCTCCTTGCGTATAGGTGACTACTGACTCCTGACTTGGAGGAGTGGGTGGAACAGGTCTGGTATTCTGTTTGCCGTTGGGAACCTCAGCAGTCTGCCCGGTTGTGTTCAGACCCTCTACGGGATGAGGATTGGCTAAACTTAATTCTGATGGCAGCACGATGGCTGCACTAATACCGGCGAGCAAACTCAGACGCAATACAAGCTGATGTAAGAACACACCTAAAACTCCCCATACCATGTTTAAACAAGTATCCAGTGAACCACATTGTTCTCCGGAAATACAAGCCTTTCGTATCTATAAATTGTTAAACCTAAGCTCCCTTAGGTGCTTCCGCTTAACGTGGCGTGACGCTCATCCACAATAGCATTGTTCCCGAGCATCAACACACTCAGTTATTTGAGGGGAGGGTTGAAATTTTAAAGCGGTAAAAAGTTTCTGAATTTTAAGACAAAAAGAGGTCTTTGCGAAAGGCGGGCGGGCAGTTTAAGAAGGAACTCTTGGATCTTGACCAAAGGAACATTAATTCAGGGTGTATCCCTAAATTTCACCAGCTAAAGTTTTTGTCATCGTTTCCTGATATAGCGCGTCTAAATCAGGTGGCTCTAAAGGGAGTGAGTCTGAGGCAAAGCCTAGGGTATAGCTTATGAGCATCACGCACAAGCTGTTGTGAGCACTAAGCGCAGTATAACAGGTTGAGAATTGGATCCATGACCCCATTCATTTGAGGTCGCTATATAGGGAAACTCTTGATAAGAAACGGTGACACTTTTTAATAGAAAAAGTTTAGGGAGTATCGCCTAAATTCTCAAGGAGTTAGAGGATAACGGGCTATACAGAATACTTTCAATTAAAACCCCTAAAAATCTGCCCAAACTTAAAAGTTCTCACCAAGAAGTCGGATTTTTTTAGCTTTTGTGTTCTGGGACAGTAAGGGTAAAAAACAGGCTTTCTACAATCGACTGCTTCCGTTTCTCCAGAAATTGTGTTAAAAAACCTGTTTTTTTGCCCAAGCATCTAAAGCAATACTGCTCTCCTAGAATAGGCTGAATCATTGAAACCGGCGATCGCAGCAATTCTGTGATCCCCAAGGAGAAAGGGCAACTACCATTGACTTGGACTGGACCCCACCAACCTGACTACCGGCTTGTGCGGGTAGGAATTTTGGGCGGTTTGCTGTCCAATGATTCTAGCTGGGGCGCTTCGTGACTTTGGGCTAGAGTTAAGGGGTGTTTGCTGGAAGTGCTTTCTGGTAGTGCTACGGGAATATCGGCACCATTAATTACCGCCCCTAAGAGTTGAACTGTTTCTGATTCTGTCAGGGGTTCAAGATATTCCGTTAACATTCCGCCTTGGGTGTAGCGGGGACGGGTGATGAGAATCATCCCATCGCTAAAGGGTTCTAGTAAAAAGGCATCATTATTGACACTGAGCGCCGGAGAGTCCAAAATCACTAAATCAAACCGAGCTCGGGCATCTTCAAGGAGTCGGCGGAATTCGTTGGATTCGATCGCCGCTGCGCTGTTTTTGAGCGGACCTGCGCTGGGAACAACGTAGAGGTTTTCAATGTCCGGTGCGAGGCGAATGCATTGGTGGAACTGTCCGTAATAGCGCAGGGGTTCGAGGTTGGCGTCGGGTTCGATCGCCACTTGCAAAGTCTGCACTTGAGAAGGCGATCGCAAATCGGCTTCAATCAGTAACGTCCGCTTCCCGGCACGTGCTGCGGCGATCGCCAAATTATAAGCACAAAACGTTTTTCCCTCTTGACCCGACACACTGGTAATCAACAAGACCTTGGGTGCTTTTTCTCCAATCCGCAACAAATTACTCCGGATCTTTTCATAGAACTCCAAATAAGGAGAATCCGGATCCATCAAAATTGGCATCTCGTGAGGAGTCAATTCCGGGGTAAACACCTGGGGTAAAATTCCCAGAATGCGGAGGTCCTGTTGCTGCAACGCCCCGCGAACTTCCTCCATCGTATAAAATTTTCCTTCTAGTAAGGAAATGGCAAAAATCAAAGCATTTCCTATTAGAATGCCCACCACTCCCCCGAGGGCGAAAATCAGTGCCGGGGGTTGTGTACTGACTTCACTTTTAGAAACCGTAGCGGGTTGCGCCACACTTAAACTGCTGGACGTTTCCGCTTCAGCAGCTTTTGCATCCGCCAAAGCTTGCTGCATCTTATTGTACAGGTCTTGCTTAAGTCCTACCTGCTGAACCAGCCGCCCTCTTTCAAGTTCTTTGTTCGGCAGAGTTTGATAATCCTGCTGCAATTGTTGCTCCGTTTGAGTCAGAGAATTCAATTGCTGGACCCAGGTTTGCCGCTGAGTTTGTAAACTCACTAAAGTTTGCGCTAACTGCTGCCTTGCGGGGTCGAGACTACTGTCCTTGCGAATTTGGGCGCTATTCATTAAAGGGGCGGCCATTCCTCCCCCGCCAATGACTTCTGTGGCTCGCCGCTCTAACAATTCATTGTAAGAGGTTTCCTGCTTTTGCAACTCAATCATCTGGGGATGGAGCGGGCGGAAATCTTTGCTGAGGAGTTCACGCTGAGACTCAATTTGATGGAGAGATGCTCTCAATTGGGCGATAATCGGGTCGGCGCTAAGAGCTTGGGAGACATAGGCTTGATCCGCCGTCAATCCCAGGCGCTGTTCTAAACTGGCAAGCTGGGCATCCAGTCCTTCTAACTGTAAACGAATCTCGCGTTGCTGATTTTGGTTAGCAACGATCGCCCCAGCTAATCCCCCACTTTTGGCCGCCAAAATTGCAACGGCCTCTTCCCGTTCGTACTCTTCCAGTTTCTGTTCGGCTTCTCTGAGTTCGGCGAGGGCTTCCGGCAACCGTTCTTCAATGGTATCAATCATCCGTCGTAAAGCCGAAGTATTCAGCATTCGGCTTTGCTCAATCATGGCTTCCATGAGCGCTTGCACCGTGGTTTGTGCGGTTTCTCCATTGGAATGACTATAGCCCAGTTCAATTTGAGGGGGGCCATCTGCTTTAGGGATTTTTACAGATACCTCCTTCACCAATTTTTTCGGGTCTTCATTCACCTTAGTTCCCACCACGGTGACCACATTTTCCGCTAGGAGAATCTCTTTAGGAAGTTGCTTGCCCTGTTCTTGAATTTGGCTTCCCGTTGCTGAAAATGTCACCGCTGGAGTGGTATAAGTCAGGGCTCCGCGTGCCCGATAGGTCACCTCTGGAGGGGGTTGCATTGCCACAAATCCTGCCCCGCCCAAGGTCAGGATAAAAGCAGCGAAGCCAAACCATTTGTATTTACCAAAAGCGATCGCGTAGCGCTTGAGAATGGGTGGAGCCATGATAGAAATAGGGATTAAGAATGAAGGATATTAAAGATTATCGATGAACAGAATTGCCAAAATTTATCCAATTCATTTTATGTTGCCCGTCTCAATCCGGTGGATAATTCTTTGGATAAGGGCAGCGTCTGCTTTCCCAACTACTCTCCAGGAGCGGCGACGCTTAGAACTCTCAATTTTACGGTGTGATTTAGACGGGCTGTAGAAACCCTCTTAGAATTTTACCATAAGACAGGCCCAGACTTATTCATTGTTGGTATTATTTTCATCATCATTGCCATCGGGTCCAAACAGGAGTTGGGCACTATCTCTCAAGGAATCAAAAAACAGTAGAAATCCGAGAATATCGCGAAAGGGTTGCGTAAAGGTTCCCAGGGCATAAGTGATTTTCCCCACCAAATTGCGACCAATGACAATCACATCATTATTTTCTAAGGGGACATTTTGAGCCAGATCCCCGCGCAAGAGTTCTCGGGCATTGATTTCCCGAGTTACCGCTTTACCCTGTTCGGGATCGAAGCGGATCAGGGCAATATTCTTAAGGTCTGCACTCAGGAGGGGAACGGCATTGAGAATATCCGCAAAGGTACTACCACTGGGGACAGGAATGACGCTAATACCTCCAGCAGGATAGCTCAAAACGCGAACGACAATTTGCGGTACGGAGAGGTTAGAACGGGAGACGAGGACGCGATCGTAATATTCATCGGTGCTACTTTCTAACGTCGGAACGAAGACCACATCTCCATTGGCTAAACGCAGTTCAGGGAGTTCAGCCCCCGTCAGCAGGGGGGTGTAAAGGTCCAGGACTTCTTCAGAAATTCCTCCATTATCGAGGACTCGGCGGACCCGAACCGATCGCAAATCAGCATTGGAGGTAATTCCTCCCGCTAGTAACATCGCATCGGCAACGGGACGAGTAGAAGGCGGAAGGGTAAAAAATCCAGGTTGGGCCACTTCTCCGAGGATAGTCACATTGACCGGAATAGCCGCAGCGAGTGTGGATTGAGCTACAATGCTCGGGTCATATCCAGGGTCCTGATTTAATCCCAATTTCGGGACAATGACTACATCCCCATTTCCCAGGCGTAAATCGGGTAAAGCAGTGCCGGTTTCTAGGGCCGCGTAAAGGTTGACCTGTTCTTGACTGACGGTCCCATTTGCCATTACCCGACAGATCAGGATAGTCCGCAAGTCGGCTGCCGTCGTGATTCCGCCAGCAGCCTGCAACGCAGTGGGAATAGGACTTAGAGAAGGAGGCAGTACATGAAATCCCGGTGCAGCGACTTCTCCTAGGACTGTAATGGCGACGGACTGTTGGGCAGCTAGGGTGGAGGTAGAAACAGCGGTACTATTGTAAGTTCGGGCTTCTTCTAATCCCAGTTTAGGGATAATCAGCACATCCCCATTAGCTAATCGGAGGTCTGGGAAAGGAGTACCGCCTTGCAATGGGGAGAGTAAATCGATTATTTCTTCGCTGAGGCGACCATCGGGGAGGGTTCGTCGCACCTGAACTCTGCGCAAATCCGCAACGGGTGTACTTCCCCCAGCAAGTTGTAACGCGGTGGGAATAGGACTGGGGGAAGCTGGGAGAATGTAGAATCCCGGTTGGGTAACTTCGCCGACGATAGTAATACTGACGGGTTGAGGGGTGGTTAAGGTGGAGTTAGAAACGAGATTGTTGTTGTAGTTAAAGGCAGCTTCGTTTAAATCGAGGGTGGGGACGATGATGATATCTCCATTGCCGAGGCGCAGTTCAGGGAAGGGAGTGCCAGTTTGTAAGGGGGAATAGAGATCAACGGTTTCCTCGCTAATCTGACCATCACTGAGGACTCGTCGCACTCGGACCGATCGCAGGTCCGCCGCAGGTGTAGACCCCCCAGCAATGACTAAGGCATCTTGGATGGGATTGATTGAGGGGGGGAGATTATAAAACCCTGGACGAGTCACTTCTCCAATGACGCGGATGCCGACAGCTTGGGGAGGGGAGAGACGCGATCGCGCCACGATGTTGCTGTCATTAATCTGAGCTTCACTTAAGGATTGTTTGGGGACAATGAGGATATCTCCTTCTTCCAGCAAAAGATCCGGCGGGGGACTGCCTGCTTGCAGGGAAACCAACAGGTTGAGGCGTTGTTGCAAAAATCGGCCATCACCCAGAGGACGTCGGATCAGGATGGAGGTAAGGTCAGATCCCGGGGTCGTCCCCCCCACGGCGGCTAAAACTTCTGAAATGCGGGCATTTTCTGCGGGGAACGTATAAAACCCCGGTTGGGTGACTTCTCCAGTAACGGTAATATTCACCGGGCGTTTAGCAATTAAGGCGACGTTGACTCGGGGATCGACTAAAAATTGATTTAACCCCGCTTGAATCTGTTGTTGGGCTTGTTGTGCGGTTAACCCCGCCATCTCGACAGGTCCTAATAACTGCATGACGATTTGCCCTTGGGGATTCACTACCGTTTGAATGCTGATGTTTTGATAGGGTTGAACATCAATGACAATCTGATCCCCGGGGGCAATTTGGTAGGGTTCCGCAGGGAATTGGCTAACAGGAATGATAGAGGGGGTCTCTAAGAAGGGATTAGGTTGAGAGACGGCTGCGGCAGGAGGGGCTGGGGGAATCGGCGGTGGGGCGGGCGGGGGGAGTGGGGTTAAGGGTTGGGGCGCGATCGCCTGCTGAGGGTTGGAGGTGGGCACTCCTTGACGGGGTTGACAAAATTGGCTGATTTGAGGGCTGCTAGTCGGAGTAGTCGCCGGGAGTTGAGGTGGAGGCGGGGGCACAGCCGGTCCAGGTTGAATGGAAGGCAAAGAAGGAACGGGGAGATTGGGTATCCCTTGGGCGAGTTCTGGAGGGATTGGGGCGCTGAGTGCTTGGGATATTCTGGGATTAAAGGTGAGGCTCACTAAGGCTGCCAGGGGCATGACTGTAGCTCCCGTATGTAGCCCTGCTAAGGTCAAGGCAGTGAGGTGATAAACCTGTCTGACAGAGGATTCAATCATGAGAAGTGATGACAACAGCGGGTGAAGGGGTTTAGGTTCAGGAGTGGGAGGTCCAGGCTATCCCGGTTCGTCATTTCCCCAGCTTTGATGAAATATCCCGACAAAAGAGCGGATCCGCCTTTTTGTGAGTCAGAAGCTTTTGGGACTAGGGGAAGAAGGTAGATGCATCTGTATGGAGGGGAAAGGTTTCAAAAGTCCCCAGGAATTGCCCTTTGTCTTCGTTAGGGAGTCATTCGCTTTTCGTCCAGGGGGTAAAGGGACCCTCAATTAACGCCTGTTGAATGGTTTGACTTAAAGATTCAATCAGGGGTCTGACTGATTCTATATCCCCAAAGGGTTCTATGGGAATGATAATGTTAACCGCCACCCAGGGAAGGCGATTGCCCTGGAGTTGGGCGAGACGATCGCGCCAGAACCAGCTAAAGGGGGCCGGATTTCCCCCGGTGGGCCACCCATACCATTGGGCGATCGCATAGGTTTGAGCCGTTGTCCATCCTCGGAGTAATCGCGCTTTCACCTGAACGCCCTGATCCCCGTTAGGGCTGGATTCAGGATTCACCTCAAAGGTTAGCGATCGCTCAGAATCGGTTTTCCACCGCCAGAATCCATCGATATCCATCCACTCCACTTGCGGTTGATGCATCGGACCCGTTTGATTCAGCAACAACAGACCCCCGACAAAGCGATCGCCCTCCTGAATATTCTGCTGTACCCAATTCCGGCCCCCAATTTTCACAATCTGAGGTGCACTCGTTTCCCATCCACTCAGGGTTAACCCCGTCTTTGTCAATTCCCTTATCTCATTCAAATTGACTAGGTTCGGAGGAGAGACCCACGCCCATTTTCCACTGAAGTAGCTGGGAACTGCTCCTACCGCAAATAGGACTAACATAAATAACAGTAAAGCAACTCGCGCTAGGGAATAATTCTGTAGAAATTTGGGTAAATACATGACTTTCATCGATGACATTTTGAGTGATTTATCCCAGCGATCGGTTTAAATAATTTTACGGGTTGGAAGTCCGCGTGAGTGAGGGTTAATGAGAGTCTTCCACGGGAGGCGAAAAATAATGAACAAGCCAATCAATTCCACTGAGTGTTGGAATTAAAAGTCCTAACATCACCGCAGAATATAGGTCGCCCCCCCATCCTTCATGCAACCATTCAAACCAATGTTCATAACCCGCCCCATGACAAAAGGTGAGAAGCGCATTACGGATAATATTACCAATCACAGCGATCGCCACGGTACTGGCTAAAAACAGTGTTGTTTTGCTCCGCGACTCATTCGATCCGGTCCAGTAGAGCAACATTAACGCCACATACAAACTGGTAAGCAGCATTTTCAATCCGGCACAGTGCGGCGCAACTTCTACCACTCGTTGATTGACAAACAGATAAATGCCTTCTACGGTGACATTAAATCCGGCATGGGCTAACAGAAATCCCGCACACCCGGCAATAAAACTTTGTAAAGGTAGAGTATAAGGTGCAATCAAGTAGGGAATTTGATTAGGAGTTGCTAGAAAGACTAACAATAAAGGAAAGCTGAGGAGTTTCAATCCGGGTAATCCTTTGAGCCATAAACAGATTCCTGCTAAGACGAGGGGAAAGGATAAATTGATAAAATCTGGTAATCCAGTCATATAAAAACTTCCGCCGATCGCCATCAAAATCCCCCCCAGCGGATGGGTTTTTTGAGGCAGTTTTTGCCATAATTTCCGCTTGTCCTGCCAGGAAATATAGGCAGCAAAGGGGAGTCCGATTAATCCATGACTAAAATATTCATGTTCAAGACTGATACTTTTATTCATCCACCCGTCGTACCAATGGAAGAGGAGGGGAGTATAAAGTACACTGAGGATTCCAATTACAATCCACGGGTAATGTTTCTCAAATGAAAAAGGAACTTTACGCCCAATTTGCATAGTTTTATCTGGGGTAACAATAGGGAAAGGGAAACGGGTTTAACTGACCGCTAATGCGATCGCTTCCACCACTCGCTCGATTTGTGCCGGACTCAAACCCGGATAGAGGGGGAGAGACAAAATCTCTTCGCAGAGGGCCTCCGCTTCGGGAAAATCTCCGGGTTGATAGCCTAAATTTTGATACGCCGGTTGCAGATGACAGGGTAACGGATAATGGATACCCGTTTGAATCCCTTGGGAACCTAATTTTTCTAGGAGGGTGTTCCGATTTAGAATGCACGCTTTGGTGATGCGGATAACGTAGAGGTGATAAACATGACCGCCACCACTGAGGTTACGGATGGGCAGGATACCCCGATCGCTCAGGGGTTCAAGTAAAGTATCGTACTGTTGAGCGCAGGTATTTCGGGCTTGATTCCAATCGGGTAAGTAGGGAAGTTTGGCCTGGAGAATGGCCGCCTGGAGGGTATCAAGACGGCTATTAGTACCGAGATCCAGATGATGATACTTTTTGGGCGCACCATAATTGCGTAAGCTGCGCAATTTTTGTGCCAAGTCGCGATCGCCGGTAACGACCATGCCACCATCCCCAAAACAGCCGAGATTTTTACTGGGATAGAAGCTAAAAGCGGCAGCCAGACCCACGCTACCGGCGCGGACCCCTTCTCGTTCAGCTAGGTGGGCTTGGGCGGCATCTTCAACGCAAATCAGATGGTGAGCAGCGGCGAGTTCTTGGAGGCGTCCCGGGGAGACCATTTGCCCGTAGAGATGGACTGGCAACAAAGCGCGAGTTTTGGGGGTGATGGCTTTTTCGACGGCTTCTAGGTCGATTAAAGCAGTAGAGGGGTCACAATCCACAAGGACAGGGGTGGCCCCGGCCCGCAGGACGCCGATCAAGGTGGCAATAAAGGTATTAGCAGGCAGGATCGCCTCATCTCCCGGACCAATTCCGGCTGCCTGGAGGGCGAGGGCGATCGCATCGGTCCCACAGGCAACCCCGACGCCGAATTCAGCGCCACACGCTTGGGCGAAGCTGTTTTCAAAGTCTTCCAGGGCTTGTCCTAGGACAAAATCTCCGCGTTCAATTACGCTTTGAATGGCCCGTTGTATTTCGGATTGAATCGGCTGGTGTTGTTGGGTGAGGTCAACAAATGGAACAGTTTCGGGAGTGGGTTTCATTATGGTTCAAGAGACTTCAGAATTGGCCTTCTGTCGGGGGTATTTAAGCCTAGGGAAATGGGTTGAGAACGATTCCCTTGGACTGTTTTGCATCCGGAGAGTGAATGGGATGGGGAGGAGGGGACCTAGGCGATCGCCTGCGTTCCGGCTGGGGTCCCTAAATAAAGGCTGCACTTATTCAAAATTGCTCCCTCTTCTTTAAGTGTAGGAGGGATTTATCAAGGATTGACTCCCCCTCAATTGTGAAGACTTTGTAAATACTATCCGTTGTCCCGTTCCCTTCCCTTGGACAGCCGATGGGAGATGCAGTTGATCCCTTCTGCGATCTCATTGAGGGCATCTTGTCCTAGGTTAACGAATGCCTCTCTACATCAGGGTTGAAGCCTTGGTAAATTTTTCCAGGGATTTGTAAAGATTTTTAAGGGATTGGAATCCCGTTTTACCGGATGGGTTGAGGGGGCTGGGTCTTTTGTGACCGATTCACTGCCGTACTTTACCACTATTTTACGTTATAATTGCATTTTTTAAAATTTATTAATTTCTTTTAAAATAAACTTTATAATCTGTTTAAATACTTGCAGAGGCATCCTAACAGTTGGAAGGCGATCGGCTCCTTATTTCTGCCTCAATCCCTCAAACTCGGACCCAAACTAGATGGGATTCGGCTCCAGGCATTGGACTAGGCAGGAACGGATGTAGGTTAGAGTAGTAAATAGGATGAAAGTCCCGTCCTCACGTTATCCCAAATGCCATTGGGGAAAAATAGCGAGAGCGCTGGTGTTGAGCTAGACCTTGTTGATTCTAAAACTATCTAATCTCACGCTCGACCTGGATTTACATTTTAATCAGATGAGTTTTCTACCCCGGCGAGATTAACCCCAAACTTAATTATTCAAACCCTCGGTTCAAGTTTAGATTTTTATCCCCTAAAAACCCTGCTTAATCAAATCCAGACTTTCGGATTTTTACTAACCTTACGCCGTAGAGATTTGCTCTAGCAAACCCCAGGAAAAGGGCAACGGATTCATCCCATCCTTAATGCCCCATAAAAAAGAGACATATCCATGATTTCACCCATCAGAAGCATCTATATCGGGTGGTTCTTCACGCTTTCCCTGTGCGGGACGATCGCTATTCAACCCACCCATGCCCAATCGATTATTCCTGGCACTGATACTCAAACCCAAGTCACGCCGAATGGGAATACCTTCAATATTGAGGGTGGAACCCTTTCGGAAGATGGCAGCAACCTCTTCCATACGTTTGCACAGTTTGGACTCAGCGCCGGAGAAATTGCTAACTTTATATCTAATCCCCAGATTCAAAATATTTTGACGCGAATCAATGGGGGCAATCCTTCTATTATTAATGGGCTCATTCAAGTCACTGGGGGACAGTCTAATTTATTTTTGATGAATCCCAGTGGGATTCTGTTTGGTTCACAAGCCAGTTTAAACGTTCCCGGTTCATTCATGGCAACGACCGCAGACCGGATGGGATTTGGGGGTTCAGACTCGGTGCAATGGTTTGATGCAAAACAAGCGAATCTGTACAGCAGTTTGGTCGGCAGTCCGAGTCAATTTGTGTTTTCAATGCCGGTAGCGGCGGCGATCGTGAATGCGGGCAATTTAGGAGTTGGACCCAATCAAAATTTGACCCTACTTGGGGGTTCCGTGATCAACACGGGTACTGTTTCGGCCCAAGGGAATCTGATTGTGGCAGCAGTACCCGGTCACAGTCTAGTCCGAATTAGCCAAATCGGACATCTCCTCAGTTTTGAGGTGGACCCGCATCTGTTGCCGCCGACAGCGGGACAATTCGTCTACCGAGGCAATTACTTCAATCCCCAGTCTTTACCCGAATTGTTGGCGGGTGGGGGGGCCACTCATGCCACGGGAGTTCAGGTCAATTCCGATGGAACGGTAACGCTGACGGGTTCAGGGTTGCAGTTGCAACAGGGGGATGTCAGTAGTCATCAGTTACAAGCTCAAACTGCTGTAGTATTTGCGACTGGGAATTTAACCTTGGCAGAGAGTCAGCTTGAAACTACGGGCAATTTACACTTGCAAGCGGGCAATGGGGTGAGAGTTGAAGATAGCCCGATGAATCCGGTTGAGGTGAAGGTGGGGCGAAATTTGCAGATTCGTGGCGATCGCAGCGTTACTCTCGATCTGCTCAATCACCCTGATTCTCAAATTGAGGTCCAGGGAAATTTGATGGTCGTCAGTGAGGGTAATATCTCCCTGGATGGTGCTTTGCGCAGCGGCAGAAATCTGATGATTGTCAATACGGCATCCCAACCGACAGGGTTTCAAAGTCAGAATGAGTTGGCGCTGATGGCAGGCGGGAATGTGGGATTTGGCAATTATACGGGGGGTGCTCTGCGGGTTGATGCCGTCGGGGAAATAGCAGGAGGAAGCATTTCCTTGACGATCGCTGGGGAGGGTCATGCTTCCCCCGGAGGAGTCTACTTAAGTGCCGGGGGAAGCGATACTTCACCCGCGCCGGTGAATGACTCTTTGGAATTATCTCCCGGAAGCATCAGCGATACTTCACACCCGCCGGTGAATGATTCTAATGATTCTTTGGAATTATCTCCCGGCAGCATCAGGGTGGGAGAAATTGCGATCGCTGTTCCTGATCGTGCCCTGGAGATCCAGGCAGCAGGTTCGATTCAAACTGGATCTCTCTCTACTGATGGGGGCAATATTATCCTCTCCGGTGGCATTCAGGTTACCCCAGGCTCGATCTCTACGGATGGGGGGGATATTACACTCTCTAGCGCTTGGGGTGGCATTGATACAAGAGGGGGGACTTTGGATGCGTCTTCTTCCTCCAACTCGGAAGGGGGGGCGATCGCGCTAACGGCTGAGAATCAGATTATTTCAGGGGATTTAATCACTCAAAATAACGCAATCCAAATTAATGGCCCTCTGAACCTCTTGGATGCTTCCGATGCTGTGACATTCCGGACCACGGGCTCTCTACCGGAGGCGGGGGGTGGCACTATTCAGGTAACGGGAACGATTGATGGCAATGTTCAATTAAATCTGGAGGCGGGAACTGGTGATGTTGTTCTCGCAGGGGCGATCGGGAATGAAGTGGCGATCGCCGGGTTGTCTATTGATGCTCAAAACATTGATTTAAGCTCTACCACCACCAGTCAAGGGCCGATCGCCATTGATGCAACAGGCACTGTCACCCTCCGCGATCGCCTCACGACTACTGGAGGACTAGTTAATATTACCGCTACCGATGCCATTGTGACCGATGACATCACCACATCTGGAGCCTCTATTGATCTCAATAGTCAAAATAGCCAGATCACTACCGGGAATTTAGAGAGTGTGGCGATCGCCGCTGATGGGGGAACCATTCGCCTACGCGCTTTGACAGGACTCTCCACCGGGGCGATCGATACTCATTCCACCGTCGGTGCAGGAGGTGACGTCACCCTGTACACCGAACAAAATGATATCCAAGCGTCCTTTATTAATACAGAAGGTGCAACCCAAGGCGGCAGCGTCGAAATTCAGACTACGGGTTCTGTACGCATCGTCGATTCTTTTCTCTCCCAAACCGGCAGCGAATTTAGTATTTCCACTGCTGCACCTCAAGGCGGTGAAATTACCATCACTCATGGCAGAAGTGAATTTGTAATTGGGGATCTTGATGGCAATGGCATCATCGAAAATGGAGCTATTGCCGCCATTACCACCGGATCGGGAGAATTTCTCTCCCTCGGAGAATCCGTGTCCCAAGCACGCATCTACCTCAATCCTAATCTCCCGCCAAAATCCCCTGACTCAGAACCCTCGGACGAATCAGAGGCAACCCCCGACGAAACGACTCCGGATGAGGAAGAAACCGAGAGTTCTGATCCGTCGAGTCCTTCTGAACCCGAGGAGGAGGTACAGGAAGAGACGGACTCGACAACGGATGATTCTCCCTCGGATTTAGAGGAAGAAACACCTCCTGTAGAAGAAGAGACTCCAGCAGTTGAACCCGATCTAACCCCAGAAGCGCCTAACGCTGAATCTTCCAATCCCGCAGAACCCGTAACGGATTCTGAACCCGTAGTGACTCCTACTCCAGCAGAACCCGTAACGGATTC
>CBFGOM010000151.1:0-16404 GCA_965650385.1 uncultured Oscillatoriaceae bacterium | reverse complement strand
AGTAGATATAGGGAATACAGGATATCTCCAAGTGGGAGTTTTTTAAAAATTGATTTTATGGTTGATTCTAATTTTTCTAGTTCAGCTAGAGAAGTAATATTCATATATTGGCTATTTAAACTACGATACTTTCTCCAGACAGTTCGATTCTAGCTTTTTCCGGTTTTATTCGCTTTAGGTTCCTATAAATTACTAGCAGGCAGAATCTCAATCACTGTCCTACCGATAACTTAAGCCCCATAACTATTAAGAGGCTGAAGTTTTCCTCCTGAGATCCCAATTGGGGTGGATAGGCAGAATGATTCAGGATAATACCCCAATGGTAGCGCTTCGGTAAAAACTTTCCACATAATACACCGATGAAGGTGGATAGCGAGAAGTTGTGGAAAGGCGATCGCATCATCCGGCCAAGTCCCCCATTCACTCGACCCGCTGCAACTTGCATCAAGAAATTGCCAGCCATCACCATCGGTTTTGCGAGGGTATCGCTGCATTGATCGCCGCGTCACGCCAGCCGGTTCGTCTAATGCCAGGAAGTCTCGCAAGGGCTGGTCTTGGAACATAGGATTAGCAATTGAAGGTAGGCGTTTTGTTTCTAGAAATTCACTCGTTGATTCAGCAAAGTGTAACGCTGGTTTTCCTGCACGTTCTGGACCGCCAGCGCCAGGGCTTTCTCTTGTCCGACCAGGATTGCCAACTTGCGCGCCCGAGTCAGGCCGGTGTAAAGCAAATTCTTGTTGAGCAAAATGTAGTGCTGAGTGTACAGCGGCAGAATCACCACAGGATACTCGCTGCCTTGGCTTTTGTGGATGGTGATTGCATAGGCGAGGGCAAGTTCGGCGAGTTCGGATTGCTCGTAGGTGACTAACCGACCATCAAAGCTGGCTATCAGTTTTTTGCGGCCTTCTTCTAGTTCCACGGATTCGACCATGCCCAAATCGCCATTGAACACTTCTTTCTCGTAATCGTTGACCGTTTGGATGATGCGATCGCCGGTGCGGAACAACACGCCAAACGGGCTGGTGATTTCGGGCCGGGTCGGGTCGCAGGGGTTGAGTAGGTGCTGGACCATTCTATTGAGGTTGTTGGTACCCATCTCGTTTTTACGCCCAGGGCAAAGAATCTGAACATCGGCAACCGGGTCCCAGTCTTGAGCGGGAAGGAATTCGACAAGAAGCTGTTTAATGTGCTGGCAACCGACTTGGGAGGCTGGGGCGCTCAACCAGAGGCAGTCAGTGCGGGGGCTACTTGAAAAGGGTTCTAGGTTGGGTGGATGTTTCTGGTTGATACGGTGGGCGTTGATGATAATGGCGCTACCTGCGGCTTGCCGGAAAATTTCAGTGAGTCTGACTACCGGGATTTGCCCCGAATTAATCAAGTCGTTCAGGACGCGACCGGGACCGACCGAGGGCAACTGGTCCGAATCGCCCACTAACAAGAGTTGGGCCGATGGAGGGATGGCCCTAACTAGAGCATAAGCCAAGGGCAAATCCATCATTGAGGCTTCATCGATAATGATGGCATCCACATTGAGCGGGTTCTGGCGGTTGCGGTTGAACCCGCCGATGCCAAATTCTAATAAGCGGTGGATTGTTTTTGCGGGCATCCCGGTCATCTCGCTGAGTCGCTTGGCGGCGCGGCCTGTCGGGGAAGCCAGGGCGATTTTCTTACCTTGTTGTTGCCAGAGGTTGACGATAGTTTGCGTGGTGAACGTCTTGCCAGTGCCGGGTCCGCCAGTGAGGATTCCGACTCGACAGGTGGCGGCCATTTCGACAGCGGCTTGCTGTTGTGAGGTAAGTCCGGGCAGACTCAAACGGGTGCGCTCAGTGCTAACGGGTTTTGCCAGCAACATCAACAGATAATCTGCCAGATTTTTCTCGCAAGTGTGGAGGGCCGGTTGATACCAGAGAATATGGCCTTGGACTGGTTCTATTGTTAGTTTTTCTTGAGCTAACAATTGCAGGGCTGCTTGATACAATTGCGGTTGGGGTGGACAAAATTTATCCACGGTCAAAATTTCGGCAGCTTTCTTAAGTAAATTCGGCTCGGGCAGAAAACAATGACCCTCTTTAGCCGCTTCTTCCAAACTGTAGATTAGTCCCGCTTGATACCGTAACACACTATCAAAGAGCATCCCCAGATTACGAGCAATTTCGTCGGCTTTACGAAATCCAATCCCGTGAATTTCGACTAACCTGTACGGATTCTGGACGACAATTTTGATAGCATCATCGCCATACTTTTTGAGGATTTTGGAGGCATAGACCGGACTGATATCATGGCCGCGCAGAAACACCATAATATCGCGAATCGTCTTCTGCTCCCGCCAGACCGCTTGGATTTGGGCGGCTTTCTTCTTGCCAATGCCCGGGACTTCCGTGATGCGTTCGACTTGATGCTCAATAATATCTAAAGTCTGTTCGCCAAAATAAGCCACAATCTTTTTAGCTAGACCTGGACCAATCCCGGGAATCTGTCCATCGCCTAAGTAGCGTTCAATTCCGAGCAGAGTGGTGGGCTTTTCTTCCTCCCAAGTTTGGGCTTGAAATTGCTGGCCGTACCGGGGATGATTTTTCCAGAATCCGGTTACGATGAGTTTTTGCCCTTTCTTGACCGTGAGGTTAAAAATGACCGTAGTTGTACCAGTTTCGGCAGTAGTGAGTTGGGCAATTGTGTAGCCATCATCGGGATTAGAGAAGGTAATTCCCGTGACTGTCCCTTGAATCTGGTTATCATCCATAGCAAAATTTTATGTTTGCAAATAGTATAACATTGCCCGAACTAAATGAGTCTACGTTTGACCCAATTTAGGTTAGTTTCCTAGAGAATCAACCATTCACTAACACCGGCTGAATCCACCGCCACTCCCGCTGCTATCGCCCCTCGCCAATTGCCACTCTGTGCCAATGACCCCTACGCCAATGATTCCGGGGAGTTGCGTGGCTTGAGTGCGCCGTACCCGGGACTCGTTCGGTCTTAGCCTGAAACTTTTGGCCGATAATCAACGGGCTAAAGCGCTCCGATTTGGAGTTGCCACTCGAAAACCCTTGACCTTTGGTGGAGATGGCTGTTGGGGGTGGCGGGGTCAGGTCGTCCGGTCTAGTTTGCAGGTACAAGAGTGTTTGCAGGACAATCCGTTCAATGCGCTTCTGGAACTGCTGTTCGCGGATGAGGAGTGGCTAAGGATGGACGAGGCGATTTTGCCAGAATCTCTCTTCTACCCGTGGAACTAATTCAGTGAGCCAGCCAAATTTGCAACGAAGGGATTTAATAAGGTTGATGTAACAGAAAGGTCAAATTCCTTACCTGCATCTTGCAGTTCACAAGCAACAATATACCGTCTATGCTCGGCAAACAATTCCTGTTTCCGAGTAATTAAATCGTTAATAACACTCCGAATCTCTTTGTAAAAAAACGGGTCATCGTCTTTCGAGATATCTTCGAGCAAATAGTTGAGCGTAGATGGCAGCTCATTCTCTGGCATAAAGGCTAAGTTCCAGGCAATCACTGCAAGGTCAAACAAATTCTGCCGCTGACTCAGAGTCGGGGCAAGGTCTAGGTAAGGTTCAACAAATGCCTCTAACACCTCGGACATTTTGACTTCGCCTTTATTCACTGCGATGCCTGCAAATTTGTCACTCAAAGAACCTGTCTGGATTTTCCTCTGCAACTTCTTCAGTCCTTTTTGATGAATCTTGTCTGCCCTTTGTGGCTGGGAAATTTTACCAAAGCCTTTAGATTTTCTCGCCATAAAATCTCCTCCATCGCTTGAGCTTAATTTTAACATCCTACCTTCAGCCCATAAAATTAAGCCAACGTTTAAGCGCTACTTCCAGGGTTCGGTGTGGGTGTGCTTAGTGCCAAGGACTTAGCTCGTTCTGCTGTGGTGCAGCAGTGCCAGAAGTATCCTGACAAACCCATGCTGTTGCGGGTGAGTGCTTGCCAGACTGAGGCGATCGCAGCTCAAGTCATTCCTCTACTTTTACCAGTATCAGCCATCGCGGTTGCGATCGCCTTTTCTAAATTCTCAGATTGATCTCCGACGATTCAGTCATTATAAACAAGATCAAGGTTATTTTGCACCATTGCCCACTCTTGAGGTAAAGTATCGCGAGTGGAAATTTGCAAAGCATTGGTGCAAGCAGCTAGGGCTTTTTCAAGGTTTTCGGAGCGATCGCTTCTTCCCCACCCCAATTAATTCGGACTTGCCACCGTTCTCACCGTCAGCACTTGCGGTGGGGTCGCATCGGGAGGATAGAGAAAATCCACCTCAACCAAACGCCGATCGCCCGGTGGTAGAGTCAGGGTCAACAACGGTTCTCCCTGTTGTCCCCGTCGCTGTACCAAATGCAGATAGCGCGTCTGAGTGACGCCTTTTTCATCGGGATAGCGCACTCGGATCGTCCCGCGAAAGAACACTTGCCGATCACGCGGATTAAAGAATAACAGTGCATCCATATCTTCATCTTCCTTCAACGGTGACGAAAACTCTAACCTCACCGTCTGCGCTCGATCGCTAGAATTGTACAATGGCAAGCTCAAATCGTATTCTATCCCATAATTAGCATGAGCGAAATAGGCCGTATCGGGATACCGTGCCAGCATTGGCGCACTTTGTATCTGCCCCGTTCCCAAAGTAATGCGATGTACCGTACTCAACCCGTAGGCAAACGCTTGACCCAGAGGCGGAATTGTGAGAGTTTCCGAATTCGGGTCATCAGTGAGATGCGATCGCCACTGCGACCCCTGCGCCACCCCCGCCACGCGCCCGAACACCACATCGATATTGCTCGGATCCAGAGAAGTCGGTGGCGTATCTCGCGGCCCTGCAAACCCACCATTTTCTAACAATCGCTGCCATTCTGCTAAAGTAGGTGCGCGTTCTTTGCCATCATCTGTCAAGGGCGATCGCATCGCTAAATTTGCCAGATAGACCTCCCCACTACTCGACAACCGCATCATCGTCGAGCGCGCATTAGAAGAAGGCACCACCGTTCCCACCGGAATCGGCGCATTAATTAACATCACCATCCCACCCGGAGGAATCTCCCATTTCTGCGGAAACATTTCCTGTCTGTTTCCCCGCAAAACCGCATTCATTACGCGACTTCCCGGCCCAGAATACACCTTTCCTTCCGCATCTTCTACCATATCCGGTAACTCGATAAATAATGCATCGGGACTGGTTAAATAACTCCCGGCTTGCAATACTTCAATCGTCACCATTTCTGCGGTGGGATTGTACGCCATCAACCCTTGATAAAAGGTGCGAGTTTCTTCCGGCGATCGCGCTCGGGCAATATGATGGGAAAACACATCAAATCGTCCTTGAAACGCAAAATTTAAGTGTGCATCCGGTACTTGTTTTCCCTCTGGTGGAAAAGTAGATAGTAAAATTCCCGGTGTCAGTACCACCTCTGGACTATTGCTATTAAAAACCGGCACTCGATCCAGTTCTCCCGGTAAAGGGCGCACCTCTTGAACATCCTGCACTTCTTTGGGCGGTAAAGCATCGATCGCTGGGATAGCGTCAAAACTGGGAATTTGTTCCGGTTCCGGCAACACTTGCGATGGAGGCATCGCAGGCGCAGGAGTGGGTATGGCAGTGGTTTGGGCGATAGGAAAGATTAGAAAGAATGGCAGCATGAGTGGTGGTCAAGAAATGAGAGGCGATCGCGATTCTATCGTTTTTTCGCCCTTTTACCCGAACATCGGGGCGACATCGGTATAAGAATTGCTAGTGGATAGGGGTTAGATAAATTTATAGTTGACATCATTCAATGGAGCCATTAAGATAGCAAAACGTAACCGGAGAGTTGACTTCCAAAGAGGTATTTTAATCGGGGCTAAGGAGAGCATCGGCCAATCCAATCAGAGTTGATTTGCAATGCGATAAACGGAGGTTTTTTGGAAAAATGTTGCCATTTGTTTTTCTTAGGCAGACAAAAATAGTGACGACGGATTGGAAAGGGACAGGTTCCCAATGGGCGATCGCCGCAATAGTTGCAGTGGGGGTGAGTGGGACGGCTGCGATCGCACCGACAATCGCTCAAGTTCCCAGCAGCGTTACCCGCACTTACTGTCAGAATAATGGCGGTTCCAGCAGTGAAAATTCTAACGGCATCTGCATTTTTCCCAGTGGAAACTATTATGAGGGCCAACTCATCAATGGGGTCAGACAGGGAAATGGTACTTTTCTGTTTGCTGATGGTAGCGAATGTTCGGGAACGTTTCGCAACAATTTACTCAACGGTAGAGGCACCTGCAATTTTATTAACGGCAACCGCTACGAAGGGGAATTTCAAAATAGCATCATTCAAGGCAGTGGGGTTTATACCTTTGCCGATGGCACCCAATGTTCCGGTACGTTTGAAAACGGACAATTGAACGGGAAAGGGGTTTGTACCTTTGCCAATGGCAATCGCTACGAAGGCGAGTTTAGAAATAATGTCAGACAGGGAACTGGGGTGTATGCGTTTGCCGATGGCACGCGCTGCCAAGGGGAGTTTCGCAATGGACAATTAAACGGTAAAGGAAGTTGTAGTTTTGGTAATGGGAACCACTACGAAGGGGAATTTAGAAATAACCTGCGCCAGGGAAATGGGGTTTACGTTATGGGTGATGGGACCCGGTGCGAAGGACAATTTCGCGAGGGAAAATTGAATGGGAGAGGGGTCTGTACGTTTGCCAATGGCAATCGGTATGAAGGGGAATTTAGAAATCACGTTCGACATGGCAAAGGAGTGTTTATTTTTGCCAATGGGACGCGGGTGGAAGGGGTATGGCAGGATGGAGATTTTCAGGTGAATAATGCGCCGTCGGGGGGGTAAGAGCCGCAGATTTCACAGATTTTCACGGAAGATTGTGGAGACGCGATTGAGGGCGTCTCCAATGAAAAAATTCTTAGTCTTGGAAAACTCTGGAAAAGAAAGAAAAGATTGGTCAATTATTTGTGAATGTCTTTCGACTTATGTCCCGGAAGAAAATCCAGTTGAGGGAATTCGGTTACAATTTAAAAATTTTATTAGGCACTTCCATTACCAATGTAAGAGTTTTTCTTCAGTTAAAGACTTGGTGAAGATTTGTTTCAAATATCAACTTTTTAATCGTCCTAATTTGAAAAAGTATGATGCTTTTGCCAAACTGATTTAGACTTGCTATAGAACCTCTTTGAAAAATTCATATAAGCTGAGTAGGTAATGAAAAATTTTCCATGTTGAGAGCGATCGCATTCCACCGTAACTGCCAACCACTGGACCAGATTTACTCGGATTAATCGTAATAGCGCTTGTCAATTGCCGTATCAATATAGAATATCCAGTTCAAACAGCTACACCTAATCCCACATTCCCACCGTCATCCATTCACCAGCACCAGCTGAATCCACCACCATTCCCGCTGCTGCCGTCCCTCGCCAATCGCCCCTACGCCAATGAATCCGGGGAGTGGCGTGGTTGGATTGAGTCGGACCCTGCACCTGTTGAGTCTTACCCTCGAAACTTTTGACCGATAATCAAGGGGCTGAAGCGCTCCAATTTGGATGTGCCACCAGAAAAACCTTGGCCCTTGATGGAAATAGCTGTGGGAGCTGGAGGGGTCAGGTCATCAGGTCGAGTTTGCAAGTATAGCAGGGTTTGCAGGACAATCCGTTCGATGCGCTTTTGGAACTGTTCTTCGAGGTCGAGGTCGTAGTTGGAATTCACAAAACCGACATTAGACCATCTCGAAATCACCATGAATCATCTCGTCCCCGACTAGCTCAATGGTGCTTGCGTAACCTGTTCCCTCCCGCAGAATGGTAGCCCAGTGGAACTTGTCACATTCTACCGGAGCGTTCTCGATGGTGTGATCGCCCAACCGTAACGGAGGCAGTTGCAATCCTTTCGGAAGATGCTGGAAGAACACCCAATCGCAAGTGTTATCCTCGGGGTTGACGATTTTATCCCGGGGTAACATGATAATCTCAAACGGCACGGACACTTTCAAATCGCCAATTGCCCGAGGAACATCCGACTGGTCGAATGCGGCAAACAAATCTTTATCTAGCCACCACACGGGAAACTCATTATGCGCCAACGTCCAAGCAGAAGATACAATCGAATTCCAGGCTATGTCGTTGAATACGTCACGCATATCCAATTGACCACTCGATACGCCCGTTTCGACCGTCAGCAAGTTATGAGCTAGATTCTTGGCCGCAGTCACGGACGGTTCGTATCCAGCCAGCTTCGGATAGGGACGGTCGATTTTGCTGAATCAATGCGATTGTTTCGCCAGTTTCAAGGCTTTGCGGTAGAGAACTTTGGCCTCTTTGAGCGTGTAATTCATAGCTGGCAACCCGTAACTCAGATAAATTAGTTATAGCACTTATGATACTTTATCTCAAGCATTTGCCGAACATTGGCAAGACTTTTGAGAATCATGTGCTAGTCCTCCAATCGTTGACGGGTTGGACAAGGTTGCGAATCTGTTGGAGGCGATCGCGCACTTGCGATGACAGCCGCTGCCAGATGCTGCGCCGCCATTGCTGAAGTAGACCCACCCTGACATCGGCCAGCAGTTGAGCATCGGCCTCGGGTTCGTCAGCCACTAACTTGAGCAGTTCCGCCCAGCCCTCGATGTCCGTGGGATTGGTGCGGAACCCATCCGGACGGGTTACCCTATCTTAAGTCATGTTAAGAAAACCTGACATTTTAGAGGGGGCTGAATCATGTGGTTAAAATTTGGCGTTTCTCCTGCCGGTGAGTTACTCGGAGTGGATGAAGCTGCATCAGGAAAAACAAAACTCACCTGTCTCTACTGTGGCGAGCCCCTGACGTCGAGGAAAGGAAAAGTCAAAAAACACCATTTTGTTATAGTCGACCTAAATCATTGTGCGAATGGACATCGGCGGCCCCAAACCGTTAGAGGCCCAGAACCGGAGAGGGGGCAAGGGTGAGAGGTCAAACTGATTTAAACTTGGTATAGTAACGACTTCAGTTGTTCTCTTTCTTAGCTCGTAGCAATAAAACAGGCATAAGGTTGAAGCTACCGCAGCGTTTCCGCGAAAGCCTTGATAGTTTGCTGTCCACGTTGTGCATTTCCTGTAGTCAAGAAGTCTAGAATTGCGCCTTGAAACAAGTGAAATAGCGATAAAGCTGTAGTTTTATCCTGGGTGATATTAAATAAATAGTCTACCCACTTTTGGCTCTCTTGTTCCATGAAACATTGTGTTTCTAAATCGCCCTGGATGGCACGTTGATTGAGTTCCATCGCCAGCTTCAGTAAGCCGCACATGGCAGGTGAGGTTAAATGGCTCCACATTTCGAGTAGGGGTTCTGCTAGACAATTAGTCCCTTCCAAGGACAGGCTTTGAAATGACCAGAGCTTTTCGCGCAAGCGAGTCTCTAGTAAACCAATAAGTTGTCGTTCTAATTCTTGTTTTGAGCCAAAGTGATAGATAAGCATTCGTGCGCTAGTCCCTACTTTTTTAGCGATTGTATTGATACTCGAATCCAATGCTCCTGCCTCGATTGCAGCAGCTAGGCATTGCTCCAGAAGCTCTTGCTTCTTCTCAGGTTCAGTCGGTCGGTTCATGGGTTGACAGTTAACGTAATAGCTGTTACATTCATAATTAACGTAACGTCTATTACATTAACACGATTAAGTAGGGCAAAACCATGACGATAAGAGATAGGGTTGGCTTCATAGTGCTTGGTTTGGTTATCTGGGCAGCAGGAACAGAGGTTTATCGCCTGACTGGTTCATCTTTCTTTGAAGGTTCTGCTACGGGGTATTGGATCAATGTCGGTTTCACAGGCATTCTATGTGCCGTTGTTTCCCTCGGACTGATGAAGTGGCGGAAGATTAAGCAGCAAGATTGGTTACAGGGTGCAATCTGTCTTGCTTTACCAGGGATGCTGGGAGAGATTCCAATTCTTGCTAGTTTTTCCGAACTGATGAGCAATATGCAACCCGAAACAGCGGGGCGGTATGCAGCGCTTTTGTTTGGATGCTACTCGACAGTGATTGGCACAGCTTGGTTAATGTCTGCAAAAGCCGATTCTCAGACGATTTCTGAGACAGGGTTCGTGATTACAAAGCAATAAAGAGCGATTTGCAGCGACATCAGCTAAAAAGTCGATGCAGCGGACAGCTATAGCGAGCCTAAATCAGTTTGTCATAAAGAAAGAGACCAAGGTGCAAAGCAAGTAGACATAGCTGCGCTCACCACATTCCCAGACTCTCAGAGGTGAATCTATTGCCAAATTCATTTAGGGTCGCTATATAATCGGTTTTGCAGCAACGATTTTATCCCGCTGATCGTAGAGAAAATCTCGTAGGCCTTCCCCTTAAACACAACTGCATAAAATAATGGTCAAAAAAGAAGAAGACACATCCGACCCACGGAATTATGACATCCTGTATCGCTTAGACTTGGAACAACTTAGATTGTTTGCGGCTCAAAACAAGGTTAAGGGCTATCAAACTATGAGTAAATCCGAGATAGTGGAAGCAATCAAGGAATTGAGCCGCATCAACGACGAACAACACAGAAAATCAAAGCGCTCTCGGCGTAAATAATTCTCGTGATTTATTAGCGATCGCCGCTGATAATCGCCGCTGCGCAACAAAATTGTTAAAATCTACAAAGCGGGTGCATCTTCAAACCTGCTGTAAGGAGAATTTTTGACAATGTGGCTCAAATTTGGCTTATCAAGCGCCGGTGAACTTGTGCCAGTGGATGAAGCTGCGCAGGGAAAAACGAGATTAACTTGCCTTTACTGTGGTGGTCCCCTGACGGCTCGGAAAGGAACGGTCAAGCAACACCATTTCGCTCATACCAGCGAAACTTGCCAGCCGGTTGTCCACCGAATCAAAACCAAAGCATTCCCGTCACTACCCCTGTATGACAATTTCCTAATCCAACTCAAGGGCGAGGAACTGGAACGCCTCAAAATCTTATGGTGCGAGTACGGCAGAGAATGCCGTCCGATTCCCAAAGATTTGACCGAGTTTCGCTGGATTCTTAAAGGGCTGATGATAGGCGAAAAGCCGTCCGGGCATAGCTCCGCTTACCGCAATTTCTGCAAGTTCACCAACCTCGGCAGAATTCCCGTGGGAGCTTTACCACTGGGTCGATTCAACCAAGTCCAGGAGCCAATGTTGTTGGAGGAACTCGATAAACTGGAACGCTCTGCCGGTGTTGCGATCGCTACTGGATTATCCGACATGGATGAGCGGCGGGCGGACTTGGAAATCTATCGCGCCCAACTTAGGCGGATTTTGCTCAACTCCCTCTATTTCTTGGAAGTCAGAGCCGATGGAGAGACCTTCCATAAAATCGGGATTACCACTCGACCGATTGAGCAGAGAATCAAGGAAGTGGAACGGGATATGCGATCGCATTTTTCAGATGTGACCGTTGACTTGTTCAGACTGTGGCCGCACAGAGGCAACGTTGAGCTTTATTTCAAGTTTCGGTACCAAAGGTTTAACTTCCCCATTGGCACTCTGACCGAGTATTTCCGGTTTCCGAAGGTTGAGACAGTTATGCGGGATTTGACCGGGATGGAGGCCAAGGCGTTGAGTCCCGTGGAGTGGGAGGTCTTGGGAAGCGATAGCCTAACGGCATAGCTGCGCTTACTGCATGGCGGGCTGATTCGATTGTGCTGAGTGGCTTCCGGTCTGACGTTGCGATCACCGGGTTGGTCAATTTTCTTGTCCAGATTGGGTCCTGTTTTTAGAATGCGATCGCCTAACCAGATAGCTGGTAGTCACCGCACTACGATCTGATTCAATTGCGAGGGGAGGTCTTTTCTCGTAACAGGGCCTAGCATTAAGAATGCGCGATAGGCGAGTTAAACTGGCTTGGTGTAGACACAAGTAAATATTTGCCCCTACAATTTTGCACTGAAATAATGCAAGCTGGGATAAATTGGCTAAAAATTAACGGAATTTATCTCATTTTAAGAAAAATACCTCTAAAGGTAGGTACCGTTCTATCGAACCAATTTATATTTTAAGTCTATTCTCAAGCAGGAAATGCTCTAATAGTTAACTCATTAAACTAAATAGGCGGATCTGCAACCCAAATATTTTAGGTAGAAATACTTTAAATTTTGATAAAATTAGTGAAACTAAAATTTAGAATCACTTGAAAATTTAGCTCTCAAGAGGTGGAATATGGTTTACCAAAAGCTCCAAAAATCTTCAGCTAAAATCTCTCCAGCCCAAAGAACACTCCAAGCTCCTCGTCCTTTTAGCACAATAAAATCCGCAGAAGATTCGCCCCAACAGGACATTCAGCGCTCACTGTCAAATAGTAACCGTCTCGAACAAGTTTCGGTCTATCCAGCGACCTCCGAAGCATCCGTCCTGCAACCTAAACTAACCATTGGCGCAGTGAACGACCCCTACGAAAAAGAAGCCGACCAAGTAGCTCATCAAGTCGTCACAAAAATTCATAGCCCTGCTTTTCAGGCTCCCCAGCCTCAAGTGAAAGAGTCCATCCAGCGCCAGATTAGACCACAGATTGCAGTGATGAGAAAGCCAACTACTCAAGGGCAAGCTGCAACAGCAACCCCTGATTTAGAAGCCTCCATTCGAGCAGATCGGGGCAGTGGGCGTCCCATCAAGCCTAGCGTGAAAGAGCCAATGGAGCAAGCATTTGGGTCAGATTTTAGCCAGGTTAGAATTCACACCGATGCTCAATCGGATCAGTTAAATCGCTCTATTCAAGCTAGAGCCTTTACGACGGGACAAGATATTTTTTTTAGAAGTGGCGAATACAACCCAGATAGCAGGGCAGGGCAGGAGTTGATGGCCCATGAGTTGACTCATATCGTGCAACAAAGAGGTGAACCTCAGCATATTCAAAGATTTATTACCAATCCATTAACTGGTACTATTAGTCAAGTAGTTTTACAACAGAAACTTATAAATTATACCGTCAAAAAAGCTCAGTCTAAGAGTCTTTTGCCCGAGGGTTATCTAACCCATGTACTAAACAATCATAAAGAAAATCTGAATATTCATGCAGTATTTATGCACATATTACAAACAATGAATTCAGCCACCACTGAAGACGAATGTCTATATGTGATGGAAAAAAACTACTTAGATTTACTAAATGCAGTGGAGCGTCAGTTTATCTTAGACCCAAAAATGTCTAGCTTAGACTTACTGGATGAGAAACAAGCTGCACAATATAAAAACTTTAAGTGGCATAAAAATGATTATCCCAGAGGAGCAGTTGGTCCAAATGAATCAAAAGCAAAGAGAATGACTAGAGCGCTTAACGCTATTCGGCCTGAAAGACGGGTCAACTTCAATCGGGTTGGCTACAAGGATGCAGTAGTGACTGAAACAGAATTTACAAAAAATAAGCAGCTTCAAGAATATATTACTAACCAATTAAAATTGGTCCCTAACTTTACAAGCCCTCTGCCCGGAGAAACAACTCCTCCTAAACAGCCCGGTGATAAACGGTTGAATAAAGACGCATTAAAAAGTTTTTTACAAATGCGAAATGCTGCATTAAAAGATGGTATTCCTCTGATTATACGGGCTGCTTTTAGAACTCCTGAACGAGCAAAAGCTAACGCTAAACGTGCTAATAATCCAGAAGCAGTGGCTGAATTTTCTCCCCATATCTTAGGATTAGCATTTGACTTACAGATGAGTTATGGAAAACAACATTTCATTGAAATAGATACATCTGATATGCAAAATGTTGTCAATATGCGAACTTCACCTGTACACAAATGGATTTTTCTACATGGTGCTAAGTATGGCTGGTATCCGTTTCAAAATGAACCGTGGCACTGGGAATACAATCCTCCAGGTTTTAGAGAAAAGTTTCATCAAGAGTTTAAAATCTTTGAATTTGCCGAAAAAATGCTAGACAAAATTCCCGAATTTAGTATGCTGGAGTTTGGCGAAAACATTTTAGACAATATTACCGAAACATTTACGTTTGAATGAAAGCCTATATTTAGGTGGCATAAGCCCTTAGCTTAATTTACTACTAACGCACCACAGGTTAATTCAATCGGGTAAAGTGAATGCAGGTCGGGGATGCGATCGCCTACGGTATAGCTCCCTTACCGCACTACGGATTGATTCGAGTGTCCAGATTGAGTCCGGGTTTTGGGGTGGCGATAGCCTACGGTATAGCTGCGCTGTACGATATTGCGGGTTGATTCCGTCGGCAGAATTTCTGAGTCTGGCATGGTTATAGCACTGCGGGTTTATTCTATCGTGCAGAATGGCTCCCTGTCTTGGGATGTGATCAGTTCCTCTCAAATCCTAAGTGATCCCTCGGTCCAAACTGAAACCGTTTTCACTTTGGCAGTTACGGAGAAAATGCTTGCGGTCTAAAAGAACTAATTTTGCACTTAGCGTTACGATTCTTTGTGCTTCGACTCCCAGTAAAATAAAAATAAGATTGTTGGTAGAATTACAGTCGTTAAAACTTGAAAAACACATTCATAGATAACGTCTAGTGCAAAGATTCCGTTGGCTTGCTCTGGGACAACTATAGAAAATAACAACGAAGCTAATGCTACCCCTAAAATTATTAAGCCCTGATAAATAATCAGAGTCCCTAACAATTCTACCCGTTTTCCGTGAGTCAGTTGGGTGCTATATTTTCGAGCTTGACTCCCCTCCATCCCGTCTAGTACCACGACAACATCTGTTAAGAGATATTGCAACGCCAGAATGACCCCTGGTACAACAAGAAGCAGCAAACCTCCCAAAATAATAAATTTAGTGGTAAGTCGAGTTATCATCAGCTTGAAACTTCTGTGGGCTGCATGAGCCATACACTCACCGTAGCTAGGCATCACGTCTTGTTTGATTTGAGCCAAAGCATAAATCAAAGCGCCTAGGTAGAATGGGCCAAATATGGTATCGATTAACTGAGTGAATCGGTACTCTTTAACGAACATTCGCATTTCATCCCCTCCAGTCATTTCGGGCCAAACGTACCAGCGAAAATAAACCAGTAAGATTGAACCCGGTAGCCAGACCGTAAGAATAATTAGGCTAAATAGCTTCCAGTTTTCCCTAAACAAATTAATCGATTTACTAAATTTTCTCAACATATTTTAAAAGTCATTCCTCAATAATTTTTAGGTTTTTTAACAAACTAAATCTTCCCAGGTTTAACTATTCATTCGTTTTTACAGAGAATTGTGTCTAACCATCGAACTAGCTGTTATAATTACTTACGAAATAGATGCGAACGAGCTTTTTTTAGAAAACTTGGAGTGCAGCCAAATTTACCCAACAGTGACACGGTTGTTCGGGTCGGTCGGTGATGCAAATCAACCCGAGATGCGATCGCCGTTACAACTACAAAACCGGATGAGTAGCGGTTGTGGGGCTTGTCTAGTTGGCAATCTAAAGACGAGAATATTAGATAATGGAGACGGCGCAACCTAAATGTGTGAAGATGTCAAACTCTAGGTATTCCCAAAATTGGGAGGAAATCGCTCTAGCTATCAAAGAACAAGCAAACTGGTGTTGTGCTAAATGCGCTCGCCAATGTCTGCGCCCCAGTGACCCAACGAGCCACCTGACCAAATCGGAACGGGGCAAACTCACGCTCAACGTACATCATCACAACCGCATCCCCGAAGACAACCGGCCTGAGAACTTGATTGCACTATGCAGCAGTTGCCACCTGGCCTGCCATACCCGCCAGCAGTCGAACATCCCACCAGGTCAGCTATCGTTTGAGTTTTAGTGATTGCTGACGAGTCACCACCGAAAGTTTCCAGGCATCCGCCGCACGAACTCTTCCGAGCAAGTAGCGATCGCATCCCAACAGTTTGCGGGCGGCATTGCAGGAGTGAACTTGACCGCAGTGCGATCGGCAAAAACCGCGATGGCTTCAGTCTGGAAATTACACCGAGAAATCAAGCCAGCAATTTTATCTTCGACTTCATCCGCAGTCAGCCACTCGAACTGCAAGCGACCGGGCAGAATCGTGATATCGACCGCTCCGGCTCCATCGCGCAAGAAACACGACCACGAAAATGCAGCGATTTCGAGTTGGTGTCAGCTTCGCTATTTCTGGGCCGATTTGACCGTTTCTTTTCAAAAACCAAAGAAGATTTGACTGGTATGCGTGACAAGCATCCTGTAACTGAGGAGCCGTGTGAAGCGAAAGTTTCACACACGGTTTTGAAGACGAGCAGGCGGGGTGACTCGCTTGCTTAGTTTAACAACGAAACGGTTCTATTTCCACCGGCGCTTAATCGGATAACTGCCGGAAGTGACAGTTATTGTGAGGCAATCGCAACTGGAAAATTCTCAAACTGTCAGTCCTGACACTTTGGGAACGAGTTAGAGGCGATCGCATCTGGGATAGCTGTAGTTACCGCCTCGAACGAACCCGGTTCCCTTCTAAAGCGT
>CBFGOM010000150.1:0-16516 GCA_965650385.1 uncultured Oscillatoriaceae bacterium | reverse complement strand
TCCCTGGAAGAGTATCATCCGGTTGATTTCCCGGAAGAGTATCATCCGGTTGATTTCCCGGAAGAGTGTCATCCGGTTGATTCCCTGGAAGGGTATCATCCGGTTGATTCCCTGGAAGAGTATCAACCGGTTGATTCCCTGGAAGAGTATCATCCGGTTGATTTCCTGGAAGAGTGTCATCCGGTTGATTCCCTGGAAGAGTGTCATCCGGTTGATTTCCTGGAAGAGTATCATCCGGTTGATTTCCTGGTACTGTTACAGGTGGGGTTGTCGTTGGCGGAGTTGAGGGGGTTCCCAGTGACGGACCTGCAAAGATGATAGGGGGCTGTTGTGGGTCTTCTGCTGTGGGTTCGGTGGGGTTTTCTGTGATTTTCTCTTGAATCAAGCTAGGTGTGGCAACATTTAGTAAAATAGCTAAATATCGGCCTGTACTCCGGTCCTGGATAATCGTATCATTGGCATAATTTTCGGTTCCTTGAAAAATATTTAATCCTTCAAGAGTGAGTCCGCCTACCAGCTCCAGTGCATCTTCTAAAGGATTAAAATCGGTAATGATTGCAGCTTCTAGTAAGCTGTTACCGCCTAGAGTGGGAAACAGAATAAAGCTATCCTTATCCTTGCCTCCGGTGACGGTATCTGCACCGGATTCCAGATACAATCTGTCGAGTCCGCTATCTCCGAACAGGCGATCGCTTCCCAATCCCCCAATTAAAACATCTTTCCCCTGTCCGCCATAGAGAATGTCATTACCCGCCTCGCCATTTACGGTATCATCGCCTTGGCTGCCAGCAAGCAAGTCGTTGTCATTCCCTCCAGTTAGACTATCATTTCCTTCATCCCCGTAGAGTACATCATCCCCATTTGCAGACGTGAGGACATCATTGCCTTGCCATCCATAAATAAAATCATTCCCAGCGCTTCCGAGTAAGGTATCATCGAACGGTGTACCCTGAATGACTGCCATAATGGGTTAAGTCTCCTAGCTAGAACAAAGGATTTTCAAGAGAGTGTTTGGGTTGGGGTCTTGGCCCCAATCCAACAGGGTCACAAAGGGATTCCCTGAGAAAGAGAAGTAGCTACAAGATGACTCCAAATCTACTCTGGTTTGGTTATGCCCTTTAGTAAGGATAAATGTCACCCCTTATTCATAAATCTTAAAATAATTGGAAGCTGAAGAAAGCGATGTTGTGACTCCCTTTTTCAAAAAAAGTTTCTACTTGACAAATTAAACAAAATCAGCTTCAATGAGTTGAAATTTGAATTAATTTTGTGGGATGTCCCATTTCCTTAAGACCGGAGACTATGGGGAAGCAGTATAGTTTAACGGAGTTATTCATGGCAGGAGAAAAATAAAACAAAGGAGTCAAATATAGGCAAGAAAAGAGAGCTTTGTGTTTGTCGTTATTGTTTTTTATGATGAGCTTGCCTGCTTTAACACCATTTAATTAGGGTAAAGGCAGCTATGAAAGTGATAATCTAGTGATCTAAAACCTGTGTTTGTGGACTCGGACGGGGCCAATATTTTTCTAGGGATAGGTAGAGATGCTCTTTCACTCCCTATAAGAAACTCAGGGTGTCAGCGGCTAAAATGTTGGTTAAAAAGCGATCGCAAATTTTAGAGGCAATGGCGGCAATGGATCGGAAAACGGTGACCCACTCAAAATCAGGGAAATCATACCCCAAAGCACTGTCCATCGGGCTTTTGATGCTACCCTTGGCGGTGTTATTTTCGGCTTTGAGCGCCCAATCTCAACCCATCGTCCCAGCAACGGATGGGACGGGGACTGTTGTGACGCCGGAGGGAACCCGGTATGATATCACGGGGGGTCAGAGGTCCTCTGATGGTCGGAATCTGTTCCATAGTTTTACTGAATTTGGGCTGAATCCTGCTGAGATTGCTAATTTTATTTCTAATCCAGAAATTATTAATATTTTAAGCCGAATTAATGGCGGCAATGCTTCTTATATTAATGGCCTGATTCAGGTTACTGGGGGTGCGTCGCATCTCTATTTAATGAACCCGGCTGGAATCGTTTTTGGACCGAGTGCTAGTCTGAATGTCCCGGGTTCATTCCTGGCTACAACAGCAACGGGGATAGGATTTAATGACGGCTGGTTTAATGCCGTGGGAGGGAATCTTTATGCGGAATTAGTGGGAACCCCCAATGCCTTAAATTTTGAGATGTTGCAGCCGGGGGCTATCATTAATTTAGGAAATTTAACCGTAGAATCAGGGGAAAATTTAACCCTAATTGGGGGAACAATTGTGAATCAGGGGGCAGTCGCCTCACCCCAGGGAAGTATTACAATGGCGACGGTTCCTGGTTCGAGTTGGGTTCGTTTGTCTCAACCAAATCATCTCCTCAGTTTGGATATTGCTGCACCCTTTCCCATCGCACCAATGGCATTACCGGCGTTACTCACTGGCGGAAATTCTTCCCATGTGACGGATGTTCGCATCAACCCCGATGGAACAGTGGAATTAATCGGTTCAGGACTGGGAATCGCATCGGGAGATGTAGTAACGACTCAATCTCACCTTTCAGGAGAAACAGTTTCTTTGTCAGCTCACGCAAACCTCACTTTAGGGGAAACGACCTTACAGACTACTGGGGATATGCAATTGAGGGCTGGGGATACGGTGCGGGTGCGAGACAGCCTGGACCGGCCTTTTTTAGCCCAAGCGGGGGGCAATTTGACCTTGCAAGGCGATCGCGCTATTGATATCTTAGCCTTGGATTCTATCTCTACCGTGGATCCGGTGAAGTTTCAATTTGAACCCTTTCGCGCTGGGGGAAACATAACTTTAGTGAGTGATGGTCCGATTTCTGGAGATTCTCACTTTGCATCAGGGCGCAATTTTGCGATTCTCACTCGTTCCGGAGATCCAGGAACCCTGATTAGTCGGTTTGACCCGATTGTTACATCAAATGGGGATGTGAGCTTTGGAGACTATACTGGCGCTTCCTTGAAAGTGGAGGCCGGGGGAAGTATTATCGGGGTGAGTATTAATATCACTCAACCGGACACCGCCCTGACGGGTTCTGATCCAGATATTCCAATTCTCACTAGCAGTCCCTCGGTGATTCTACGCGCTGGGGAAGCGAGTCTGTCTAATATTGCGAATGTTCCCCCGGATCAGGCGATCGCCGATACAGTGTTTTCCCCTGGGGAGAGTTTCAGCCGAGGCAGCATTACCGTTAATAATATTACGACCGCTGGCGGTCCAGCTATTCTCTCAGCAACTAGCGATATTATTACCGGAAATCTCACCACGAATGGGGGGGATATTTCAATTTTGAGTCGCACTGGAAATATTATTACCGCTGGGGAAGTCGTTTCATTAGGAACGACGGTTAATGGCAATATTAACCTCGATGCAGGCAATACCCTCACAGTGGGGATTGTCAACAGTGGCAGTGGCAATATTACCCTCACGGGGAATGAAATGGATTTGAATGGTACAGTAACCGGCACAGGAATTCTGACCCTACAGCCTAGAAATCCTAACCAAACTATTGTTTTATCCGGTGGAAGTGATAGCGGAAATACGAGCTTAGATTTGACTGTTGCGGATTTAGCAGCCCTAGAGGATGGATTTAATTCGATTATTATTGGGTCGGAAAATAGCACGGGTCTGATTAGTATTGCTGGGGTTGTAGACTTCAGCGATCCGGTTACCTTGCGATCGCCCCAAGGACAAGGTGCGACCGATATCGCCGGAAATCTCACCCTATCCGATAATGCCACCCTCACGATTGATACCGCAGGTGCAACGTTGATCAGTGCTGATGTGATTACGGAAGGAGAACTCAGCTTTGGCAATATCTTTTTAAATGCTGATGTCACCTTTACGGGGAGTAATATCACTTTTAATGGTACAATCAATGGGGAACGCCAGCTTAATGTTAGTTCGCCATTGGGAACTGTTGCCGTTAATCAACCCATTGGCAATCAGGTTCCCCTCCGGAGTTTGGATATTGTGGCAGATGTTTTAACCTTATCCAGTGATATTGTGGCCCAAGAGAATATTATTTTGAATAGTGCGGTGATTCTCGGCAATGATATCCGGTTGAGTACCCTGACTCCAGGCAGTTTGATTACCTTTAATAATACCCTCAATAGTCAGGAAAATGCGGCACAATCTCTTACTTTAGATACCGCAGGCAGTATTATTTTTGCGAGGGAAGTCGGTGGTGGGGAAGGGGGTACATTAGGCGCGATCGCGGTTGAGGAAACCACTGACATGACGGCATCTGAGGCGATGACAGCCGATCGCCTGACGGTCAATCGTTCCAGGACGATCGCCTTGGAAGATGTTACTTTAGTAGGGGAAAATGCCAATGTGACGACTCCCCTTTTAGAACTGAATGCCACGGAGCAAATTGTAGTAGGAAATGTCACCACTAATCCGGGCCAAATCAGTCTCACCAGTACCAATAGTTTTGTTACCACAGGGGATGTAACCTCACCGGGTGGAACCCTAGAAGTCAGCGCAGGACGAGAAATTACTACTGGCATCCTGAATACCTCGACAACTACGGGAACAGGGGGGGAAATTACGCTCACCAGTAGCAGCGATCGCATTCTGACGGAAGAGATTAACACCTCTGGATTATTTGGCGGTGGAAACCTCACAATTACCGCTTGTGAGTCTTGCCAAGGGATTGCTGGAGAACCCTTGGCACCGGGAATCCAAACGGGTACAATTGATACCAATGCTACCGAACAAGCCGCAGGGGATGTGACCTTAACGGCCCCCGGAGATATACAAATCCGGTCCATCAGTGCGCAGGGGAGGACTGGGGGAACGGCTGAAATTACCACCGGGAGATTTTTTCGGGCAACAGATACTTTACTAGATGAAAATTCCCCCGATGCCAGCATTTCCACTGCGGGTTTAAGTGAGGAAGGAGAGATAAAAATTAGTCATGGGAGTGCGATCGCCCAAGCGCCATTGATTATCGGTGATGCTCAACTCAACGGTACTCTAGCAGCAATTATGACCGCTGGAAATAATATCATTGTCCCCGTACAGTCCTTTCCCTTTTCCTTTACTCAAGGGAATATTTCCTTAGTTTCTGCTGCAAAAGAACCCTCCATTATTCTCCCTCCGGCCCCAATTCCTCCATCTTCTCCTACCCAAGAATTACCGGAAAACTTATTACAAACTCAATTAGAAAGACCCCCAGAAGCACAACCGCTGATTCAGCTTGAAAGTCGCCAACTGGATAGTAAAGTTCTCCCGAATGACCGCGTTGCCATTGCTCGATTAAACCTCGATAATTTTCTCAACCAAAGTAGCGAAAATCTACCCTTCACCATCGAGCAAATTGAAGGACTCCGGCAATCTGAGTTTGAAACCTACTTTCAAGAAGATTTCGGACGGGAATCACTGTCCTTTGAAGAAATTGTCCAAAAATTGCGCCAAGTCGCCCAAGACACCGGCACAAATCCAGCAATTGTTTATGTGTTATTCCGGGGCGATCGCCTCGATCTGATCCTACTGACTCCCAAGGGTAAACCCATTCACCGGATCATTCCCGAAGCCAACCAAGACAATTTATTATCCACAGCCCGCAATTTATTAACCCAAGTTACGGATCTCAAACGATTAAATACTCAAACCTATTTACCTCCGGCACAACAACTCTATCAATGGCTGATTTCCCCCATTGCCTCTGAATTAGAAGCGGAAAAAATTGACACTTTAGCGTTTTCAATGGATGCGGGATTAAGAACCCTTCCCATTGCTGCCTTGCACGATGGAAAACAGTTTTTAGTCGAAAAATATCGTCTTGGTTTAATTCCCAGTGTGAACTTAACGGATACCCGTTATCAGGATATCCGGAATTTTCCTATTTTAGCAATGGGAGCATCAACCTTTAGTAATTTACCTAACCTGCCAGCGGTGCCGTTAGAATTAGAAGTGATTATTCAAACCTTAGAGAATGGACAATCCTTTTTAAACGAAGAATTTACTTTAGAAAATCTGAAATTTCAGCGCGACTCTCAACCCTTCCGGTTAGTCCATCTCGCCACTCATGGTCAATTTAATCCGGGTAACCCTAGCGAATCTTATATCCAGCTTTGGGATACACCTTTAAACTTACAACAAATGCGGGATTTAGAATGGAACAATCCGCCGGTGGATTTGTTAGTTTTAAGTGCCTGTCGCACCGCGATCGGGAGTTTAGAGGCAGAATTAGGGTTTGCCGGATTAGCGGTGCGAATTGGGGCAAAAACAGCGATCGCCAGTTTGACTTATGTTAGCGATGAAGGAACTCTGGCCCTGATGACGGAGTTCTACCAGAGTCTCAAAACTGCCCCGATTAAAGCTGAAGCGTTGCGACAGGCACAGATTGCTATGTTAGAGGGAAGAGTGCGCTTGGAAGGCGATCGCCTCTACTCGGAATCGGGAAATTTTTCTCTACGTTCTGAGGGAATCAACGAGAATCAAACCCGGGATTTTAAACATCCCTATTTTTGGGCAGTGTTTACTTTAATTGGCAGCCCTTGGTAATTCTGGATTACAATATAATTGCAATCAAAAAATCAGGGTTTTAAGACGATGGAATTTATCCAATTAGGAAACAACGGACCCAGCGTACCCACTCTTGGTATTGGTGCCTGGTCCTGGGGAGATACCCTATTCTGGAACTATGGCAAAGACTACGGTGCCACTCAGGTTCAGGAAGCCTTTCATGCCGCGATCGCAGCGGGAATCACCTTTTTTGATACGGCTGAAGTCTATGGATTAGGTAAATCGGAACAGCTTCTCGGTCAATTCATTCGGGAAACAGATACCCCGATTCAAGTAGCAACTAAATATGGTCCTTTACCCTGGCGGTTTACCCCTGAGTCGGTTGCTGAAGCCCTCACCGCTAGTCTTGATCGCCTGCAATTAACCCAAGTTACCCTCTATCAAGTTCATTGGCCTTTTACTTTTTTAATGAGCCAAGAAACCTTAATGAATGCTTTAGCGGATGAGGTAGAAAAAGGGAGAATTCAGACCATTGGGGTCAGCAATTATTCTGCCGCCCAAATGCAAGAAGCTCATGCTTTTTTATCTAAACGCGGCATTCCTTTAGCGGTTAATCAGGTGCGCTATTCATTATTATCACGGGAAGTAGAAACCCAAGGAATTATCAAAACAGCCCGGGAATTAGGAATCACAATTTTAGCCTATAGTCCCCTCCAACAAGGATTGCTGACGGGAAAATATACCCCTGATAGTCTCCAACCCAGCGGACCTCGCCAGTGGGATTCACGCTTCAAACCGGAGGGATTGCGGAAAATTGCTCCTGTCTTAGATTTGTTGCGCCAATTCGGTCAAAATTATGGTAAAACTCCTGCACAAGTTGCCTTGAATTGGTTAATTGCTCAAGGCGGTATTATTCCGATTCCCGGGGCGAAAAATGCAGAACAAGCGCGACAAAATGCCGGTGCTGTGGGATGGCAATTAACGGCCAATGAAGTAGCGCAATTGGAACAAGTGACTCGTCCTTGGTTATAACAAAAAGGATTGTCCCCTTGCCCTATTTATCTAGGATGCAAAGGCTTTTTCCCTCTGGTTATCCAGTCCTACCGGCGGGGTTTCACCCTCGCCGGTTTGGGGGATGAAAGTGTTATCCTAAATTTGATTAGGAGACTCAGAATTAGACTCGGAAGGGACTAAATTCACCCCAGGTAACAGAGTAGATTCAATAAAGTACACCCGATCGCAATAGCGAGTTTGACTCGAACAAACTGTTTCAATGGCAATATGACTGACGTTGGTCATATTCAGAGATAAAGAGACTTGCTCTCCGGGAGTCAGAGTATAAGATTCCTGCCGCACTCCATCTAAATAAATATTGACCGCATTTGGCGGACTTCCTCGGTCATTGTCGCGCATTCCAAATTCTAATAACAGCGATTCAAATTGACCTGCTTGTTCTCCAATCCGACAAGTAACGGAGACTTCTCGACTCCCTGGACCTAAAAAGAAATAAGAACGATAGACTTTTCTCCCGATGGATATATCTAAGGTTTCTTGTTGCGATCGCCCAGGTCCATTAGTGACACATTGAGTATCAAATAAAAATAAGGGAACGGGTTCGCGGGCATTGACAAGGGGCTGGATCCAAGGCGCGATCGCCAGAGATAGGATACCCGATGTCATCAGTTGATTGATGAAGGATCGATTTTGCATTGAGGGACAAACCACTAAGGGTTTTTGTATCTTATCATAGCCAAATTCCCCCCCGAATGTGGCACCGATTTAGGAGATTTTTTTCCTTTGTTTTCAGTGCAACTCTATCGGGATTTGCTGCCCTATAGCTTACCGATGCACCTGTTTTAATCGGATTAACGGGAGTAGAACGGCGATCGCACCGCTACTCCCTAGATTAGGTGTTGAAGATTCCTGATTTACCGCTTGGTCGTCCAGATTGTGGTAAACATCATCAGCATCCCTCCGACAAAAATTCCCACTGCCAGCAGTCCGGCCACAACATTAAAAATCTCTTCTGCATTTTCCATCGGCTGCACTATCCTTTACAAGAATTTACAAGTTTCTTATTTTTACCATACCTCAAATTTTGATAAAATTTATCTATCATTCGTTCGATTCCCCCCTCACTATGCTACAATAAACCCAGGGATTATTTAAAAATTCCCCATAGCACAAAACCCTTTGATAAGTTAATAATGGTTGATCTGATTTGTGAATTTTCTCGAACCCACTGTATTGCAATTTGCGCATTTTTAGTTCCAGCGAACTTACTAGCAACCTTACAAACTCTGATTTTTATGGGACTCGGAACCCAAAAACTACAGATTCGCGTGATGGCGGCGATCGCCAGTTTGTATGCCATGATCATGGTCTTGCACGTACTCAGTTGGTTCCTGATTGGGGTAGTCATGGCTCCTACCTATATCTTGCTCGCTTTAGCCAGTCTATGTCTGAGCATCAATGTCTGGGCGATCGCCCATTCTCCGCGAGTCATTCCCTTACTGCGACGGATCTAAGGCAGCGATTCCCGACTGATTCCCAGGATTTACCCCACTTGTGATACTCTAGCGGAGGTATCTTACCATTCACCGAAGTGCGATCGCCGCAATGGGGTTAAATTTTTTAAACGATTAGGACGAGCAAGCGCCCATGAAAGAAAAACTTTTAAATTGGCTGAACCTGTTTTTAGTCGCCGATGTATTCTTCGTCTTATTGAGCTTTGTTTGGTTTGCGATCGCCGTCGTGGGACGCTCCACCGGCGTTAATCTGGGACTAGACATCTGGCATCAACTCTGGCAGCCTGTTTTTAACCCCGCCATTGGCATTTTAATGGCCGGTGCCCTGTTGAGTGGATTGACCAGTTGGATTTCTAAGCGCTTGAATAAAGCCCATTAATCCCCGGCGATCGCCCCTGAACGATTCCTCATCCTCCCCTGCCGCGAGTGCTAACGCAACAACAGCCAGGGCGATCGCCCCTTGAAATACCACCGTTTCTGGAGTCCTTTCCATCTTTTTACAAAAATGGTTTTCTTTTGAAAAATCTGTTATAGTATTTCTAAGTAAATTCCCCGAGAATTTAACCCCCTTCTGACTCTCCCCTGCCTCTGGATTACGGGTTTTCCCTAGCCCCCTTCTGCACCTAGAAAATGCATCTTGAAACAGCAAATTTACCCATGACCCGTTCTACTGATTCATCAGTAAAACTAGCTCAAAGGTTAGCCAATTTCAAGACTCATAAAGATAGCCCAACCCAAAACCCTGCAAAAACTTCTTCCCCACAGATGGAGGACCTTGCACCCTTGGAAACCCTCAAAAGCAGGCTAAGTGCTTTCCCGACACACCCCAATTCTTAGCAAGCTTTTAGATGCGATTGAAATCGAGTTTGAGGTCGTAAATCTGAGCGATTCACCGGCGCTTCCGAAGACTTACGTTTTTGTTGTTGAATCGGAATATCAATGATAAATTCTGTTCCTTCGTCAGGCGTAGAAAGACATTGTAATTGGCCGCCATGTTTTTCCACCACAATGTGATAGGAAATTGACAACCCTAACCCCGTACCTTTGCCCACAGGTTTTGTGGTAAAAAATGGATCAAACAATCGTTGCCTCACTTCCTCGCTCATCCCCGGTCCGTTATCAGAGATTTTAATCAGCAGACGGGTTTCATCGCGATCGCCATTTCCCGCACTCTTTTGGACTAATTCAGTCGCAATCCTAATTTGGGGTGAGATTTTACCGCTTGCAGATGCGCCTTCTCCATCGGACAATTCAGAATGCAGCACCAAAAACTTAGAACTTTCTTCAATCGCATCAATGGAATTGCTGATAATATTCATAAACACTTGATTCAGTTGTCCGGCATAGCATTCAATCTGCTCTAAAGCGCCGTACTCTTTAATCAATTCAATCCCAGGAAATCCCGATCGCGCTTTGAAACGATTTTGCAGAATCAGCAGGGTACTATCAATCCCTTCATGAATATTCACTCGCTTCATTTGCGCCTCATCCAACCGCGAGAAATTCCGCAAGCTCATGACAATTTCGCGAATGCGATCGGTTCCCAACTTCATCGAAGATAAGAGTTTGGGAAGGTCTTGACTCAAAAATTCGAGATCAATTTCCTGGGCATATTGAGTAATCTCTTCTGCCGGATTGGGGTAGTTTTGTTCATAAAGTGCCATCAAACCCATTAAATCTTGGATATAGCAACTGGCGTGATCAATATTTCCATAAATAAAGTTAACCGGGTTGTTAATTTCATGAGCCACCCCAGCCACCATTTGACCCAAACTTGACATTTTCTCCGTTTGAATCAGTTGAGATTGAGTCTGTTTGAGTTGCTGGAGAGTCCGCTCAAGTTGTTGAGTTTGTTCCCTAAGCTGCGCCTCAGATTTTTGCAATGCTTCCAGTGCCCGCACCCGGGAAGTAATATCCCGAAGGGATGCCATGAGCGCTTTTTGTCCTTCCCATTCCGTTTCCACAATTCGCATTTCTGCGATCGCATCTTCTTCCCCTTTGCGCAAAATTTCCACTTGCGTTTGCACTACTCTTGTGCTATTGCGATCGCTATCTCCCACCCGCTGAATAATTTCTGTCCCGATTTGCCCCCCTTGAATTTCAAAGATTCGGGTACCAAACACTTCTTTCCCAAGCAGAGCATTCGCTTGACATTTCAGCAAACATTCTGCAGCGCGGTTAATAAAGCGGACCAGTCCCTTGCTATCGACAATGATGATGCCATCAGCTAATTTATCGATTACATTCCGAAACCGGATTTCACTCGCTGTAAGTTGTTGCTTGATCTCCTGTACCCCAGCTTGTTCTTTATGCTCGGATCGAAGTGTGGTTAACATAACGAATAACTTCCTCTACTTAATATTTTCGCGCAATTCTACTTTTATGTTGCCCCGAACTTTACCTTAAACAATAAACAAGCTCTCTAATTAGCCCAGCCAAATTCGGGTTATCGAATCCGTGAAGCATTTAACCCTTCCGGGATCGGCGGTGCTAACTGAGGGACTTTCCCTTGGGCGATCGGAAAATTCTCTGACACTGGCTTGCTGAAAACTCGGTTTTTTGGATATTCCTTTCGATTCGTGAGTTCTCCTTCAGGACTCTCCGGGGCATCACTCGAATGACAACCTTTTCATTTCTTCATCTCCTCAGTATCCCTTTAACAACTTGAGATCTGTGATGGGTGAATGTTGAGAAAGTTTTGACTTCGTTTACCTCTTGGACAACCCGATGTAGATGTCTTCCTCCTTTGTAACTGATCCTTGGCTCTTGTTTTGTTTTATAGATCACTTTCTGAACTGTTTAAGTATCTCTTAATACTTTTTTAAAAAATGGCTCCTATTTAATCCAATCTGAACCCAGGCGCTCATAAAACTTAATACAAAAGTTACATTTTTTCATAGTTATTGCAGGGCTGATCCTTTAGCTTGTAGGGGCTTGTAAACCGCAGCACCCATCCCCTCTTAAAGACCCTGAGTCACGGCAGATCAAGTCTCAGACGGGCCATAGTTGTTTTAGTCCAACTGCTGACTCTACTCTTTGAACTGATCCAGGAACCCAGGGATACTCTGATTAAATCGAGTATTATTCCCTAACTGCGCCCTAAAAATTCAGTCTTAAAACTGAAAATTAAGGGCCTAGCCTGGGGGGAAAAATCGAAAGGTTACTCCGATTCAGTCAGCAATTCTTCTCATTCATCAGCCTGAACTCCTCGGAAAAATCAGGATAATCAGCCCGGGTGAAGCGGAGGAAACTCAGGGCCAGCCCTTCAAGTATATCCGGGTCAAAAGCAATGAATTTAAGGAGAGGAGAGACGCTTAAAAGTTCCCCACGGCATTCAATCAATAAAGTGAGAATTATGAACATCCGGTCCTTCAAAGCGTCCCCAGTTTAGGATATTCTTCGTCTGAGTCAAGGGGATTGATTATGACCGAGTTTAGGAATGAGATTCACCGATGGATGTAGCGCATAGGACGCGACTGCCTTGAATAGAAGTGATCCCCATAGAACCCCCTTAAAAAGGCTACTGTTCTCTATGAAAGTTTCCCTAACCGTAGAAAATTGTGATAGTTGCCTTGGGTTTTGGAATCAGGCTGCAAATCTTGGGAAGACGGGCTGATTTATGTGGCCCAGTCGGGTGAAATCCCGGAAATAATGCCAGAACAATCGTTCATGATTCCTTTACACATAGCTCTTTTTTCTTTATCGTTTCTTTGCATTCAGAGCAGGTCGGTTCAGAAGATCTCTGAATGGGTTAAAAATTCAAGGGAACCCTGAAAAACAAAGGTGGGAGAGTGTGGATTGCACGGGTTAAAAGCAGGAGAGAAGCCGGTTACATGGGGATACCTCAGTCTATAAACTGGCTTTTAGGCTAGGCTAAGGGAGTCACCAAAGCCTAGGGCGATCGCCTGGGATTGGGGTCCCGGTTTATTCGTTAAGATTCCTTGACATCAAAGATTTTTTTTTGATATCATTAGGTATTTTCAACTCGGCTTTTCTTCGATAAAAATTTAACCCGCCTCTGCAAGGCAGGAGTTCTCCTATCCCTTGAACCTTGACTCAGCCCTAGGGAATTTTACAAAAAGTTAATTTTTATTAAATACTTCAAAAACCATCCCCCCAAAAGACATACTAGATGATAGGAGAGGATGAAAGAGGGAATAAAACCCTTGCCTATAAATGGCTATAAATATGGTGTTCGGGAAAATACCTTAGCTAAAATTGGCAAGGATGGTTGCATCTGCACTTGTTAAAAGTTAATCCTTAATCCGCAATTTTCCCATATCGAGTGGGAGTAATTTCGCCTAAAATTAACTCAGTACCGAGCAATCCAATCCATGATAAAAAGCTATAGTCCAGTCAGAAAGACTGGGGGTTTCTAAGTTGGGGAGGGGTACCTTCAGATGAAAGGACCAGTGCCAAGTCAAAAACAAATCAACCATAATCGGAGGGATCAAGTCTTAATTCGCCTTTCCAGGGCCCTTGGCTGGGAAGATCTCCACCGAGGGATGACTCAAACTAACTACAGCCCTCGGGCCGTCCTGGGTTGGGTGCCAGGGAATCAATCGGCAATCAGGGCGATGCTGAGGTGTCTATGCTCTGAGATGGGGTCTGTGCTACAACGAGCAAGGATAGGCCAATCAGGCCAGCAAGAACCCAAAATGTGGATTGAGGGTGAGGGTAAGGTTGCACTCCAAAGCATCCGGGAGTTGATCAAGCGCCACAGGAGTCAAAGGCTACAGGACAAACATTTACAAGGGGTCTGGGAGAGAAACGGTTTTCAGGGGGAGCAAACCTTATGCGCTGAGGTTAGTTTTCTCTATTCCAAGAATTATCCCCTAGTTGAGCCAGGAATGACAGATGCTTTTAGGGTGTGGCGAGTGTTTTCCTTGGACTGGGGAAGAATATTAGAAGAGGGCAACGGGCAAGGGGTGTGGCGAAAGCGCCTATCAGCTCAAGTGCGATCGCCGGTGCAGAGTTTGGGGAGCTCGGGTAGAACTCCCGTACATCAATGGAATTGTCATGGATAAAACGAGTAACATCCACTCTTGTGAACCTCAACCCCCAGCAGATGCCAAGATTGCCAGGACCTGTCGCGATACCTGTGCGATCGCCTTGGGGGAAAATCTAGAGAAGGTGGGTTATTTTCAACTAGATCGCGAGTGGAATTTTACTGAAATCAACCCCCAGGGTGAAGAAATTTTAGGAAAACCCAGACATTTGTTAGTGGGTAAAAATATTTGGCAAGAATTAAGCCAAGGGAATCAGTCTAAATTAATAGAGGAATACCGACGCGCCCTAGGTGAGGCACGGACGGTCACAAATAAGGCATTTTATCTGGGACGGTGTTTAAAAATGCAAGCCTACCCAAACTCCGAAGGTTTATCCGTGTATTTCCAAAATGTGACCCCCCCAACCCAACTCGAAGAAACTCCCCCGGATAGCAGTCGCCTGTATGGGTTCAGCGCTCAAATAGGACGAGTCATTGCCAAAGGAGGACCCTTAGAAACCCTGTTCCCGCCGATCATAAGGGCGATCGTGGAGTATTTAGACGCCACCTCCGCCGGAGTTTGGACCTTGAATCCCGCCCTGAAAGAATTAGAAATGCGGGCCACTGCCGGAATACCATTAGATCAGGAACTGTTCCCCGATCGCATTCCCCTAGGACAAACCCAAATCGGCACCGTCGCTCAAACCCGTAAAACTTATACCGGCTGCTTGGTTCGCCAAAGAGAACGGGGCAAAAACGACACCTTAGAAAATTGTGAACTCCACCCCGATTGCTTATTGCAACCCCTCGTCATTGATGACCAGATTTGTGGCGTGATGGCCGTCGTCATCGAGAATGGGGTGAGTGAGTCCGTCCAAAACCTCTTAATCTGGGTGTCGAGCACTTTAGCCCTCGCCATTGATCTGAATCGCGCCCGGGAAGCCCTCCTCTCCCGTCGTGAAGGTTTGCTGTTCCGCCTTGCCAGTCAGATTCGCAACTCCCTCGACCTCGATACCATCCTCGAAACTGCCGTCACCGAAATTCACTCCCTGTTACAAATTGACCGCTGTCATTTTTTGTGGTACTTGCCTCATCCGCTTCAGCCGAGTCTCACGGTGACCCATGAATCGCGATCGCTCAACAAAAAAAACCTCCTGTGCGAATACCCCGCTTCCCTCAGCGGCCCCCTCACCCAGAAAATTAGGGACCTAGAATCCTTACGCAGCGATCGCCTCGATACCAGCGCCGACTTAGACGACAAAACCCGCACCCTCTTCTCAGAAATGGGGATTGTCTCCGTCCTCCTCCTCCCCTTAGAAACCCGTTCCGGCCAACTTGGGGCCGTCGTCTGTAGCCATAGCCAACCCCGCCCCTGGACCGATAGTGAAATCGAACTCCTCCAAGGCGTCGTAGATCAACTCGCCCTGGCGATCGACCAAGCCGAACTCTACGCCCAAACCCACGCCGCCGCCCTCGCCGCCCAAACCCAGGCGCAACAACTCAGCGTCGCCCTGCAAAACCTTAAACAAACCCAAGCCCAGTTAATCCAAACCGAGAAAATGTCCAGCTTGGGACAAATGGTCGCAGGCATCGCCCATGAAATCAACAACCCCGTTAACTTCATCACCGGCAACCTCGTCCATGCCAACAACTACACCCAAGACCTGCTCCACCTGATCGAAGTCTATCAAACCCTTTACCCTAATCCCGCCCCCGAAGTTCTGGAAGTCTCCGAAGATATTGACCTCGACTTTCTCCTCGAAGATCTGCCTAAAATCCTCGCCTCCATGCAGATGGGGGCCGATCGCATTCGTCAAATCGTCGTCTCCTTGCGCAACTTCTCTCGTCTCGATGAAGCCGAAATGAAGCCCGTAGACATTCACGAAGGCATTGATAACACCCTGCTCATTTTGCACAACCGCTGGAAACCCAAAGGTAAAGATCCCGGGGTCGAACTCGTCAAAGAATACGGGAAACTCCCCAAAGTGGAATGTTACGCCGGACAACTCAATCAAGTCTTCATGAACATTCTCACCAACGCAATGGACGCCCTGGAAAATCAAGGCGCACCCCATATTATTAAAATCAGCACCGACATTGCCAAAACCGATGCCCTCGGCAACCCCACCGAAGTCTCCATCCGCATTCGCGATAACGGACCCGGAATGACCGAAGAAGTTAAAAAACGCCTATTTGACCCCTTCTTTACCACCAAACCCGTAGGCAAAGGGACCGGACTCGGCCTCTCAATTAGTTATAAAATTGTTGTCGATAAACATGGTGGTGTCCTCAAATGTGACTCCGAACCCGGCCAAGGGACTGAGTTTTTAATACAAATTCCCGCTAAACAACCTTGCGTTAAAAGTCGCTGCGCATGAGGGGTCTTGGGGAGGATGGGGGAGACCGCCATCGAGATGGGGGAGAGACGGGAGATGGAGTGCAAACGACAGCAAATCGTTACTACAAAATTCTTAATCCTCAAAATTCTTAATCTTCCCCATCCTCCGCATCTCGATG
>CBFGOM010000149.1:0-16616 GCA_965650385.1 uncultured Oscillatoriaceae bacterium | reverse complement strand
ATCGATGCAGTGTAAAGGGCGATCGCCTCGTCGATTTCTCCTTGGTTGGCTTTGATAATAGCCAGTTGGTGCAATGTCGCCGCTTTCCCTTGCACGTCGCCGATGCGTTCCTTGAGTTCCATCGATGCAGTGTAAAGGGCGATCGCCTCGTCGATTTCTCCTTGGTTGGCTTTGAGGGTTGCTAAATTATGAACAATAGCGGCTTTTTCTAGTTCATCCTCTAAAGGACAAAGGTCTAAAGCCTGTTGATAGTGTGCTGTAGCCTTTTCTGCTTCCCCAAGTTCTTGCTCAGAACGAGCGAGTTGATGAAATATCCGATAATCTTCCATCACCTTTAAGGTGTCTTTGCACATTTTGACCGCTTCTTTAAATCGGCTTTGATTCTTCCATCTGATGGTTAATGTGTTCCCAATTTTTGCGGCAACCTCTCCCGCTTTTCCAACCAATGCTAATCGATGAATTTCTATTAGTCGTTCCTCGCTTCGGATTTCCAATTCTTCCCACCAAATTCGATAGAGTATCTCTGCGGCTTGACGGTGCAAGGGTTCATCATCTTCTGGTACTGGTAGGGGTAGCAGGCGCGGCACTCGTAGCAATTCCCCATCTACGGGAGTGGATTGGATGGATTCTAGCAATCCCAGGGAAATGGCGCGAGTGATGTGAGTCTCCAGGTTGCGGATTTGGCTGCAAATTTCTGTAAATGCGGTCCTCGGCACTGGCATTTGAAACACTAACCCCAAACGCAGCATTTCCCGCAAGTCTAGTTCCTGCTGGTTGAGCAATTCTTGGGCTAAAATAGGGGCGCGGAATTTGGTTTCTGTTTCCTGCATTTTGGTGGTAATTTCAGAAATTGCCACCGATGCCGTTAGCAAGATTTGATTCAACCATTCCAACAAGCGCGGGTTGCCATCGGCGGCATTTTTCGCCTCTTCTTGCAACTTAGTATCTACCTGAGAATCGGGTTGAAAGGATGCAAGACGCTGGCACTTTTTGCGTAAATCTGCCCCGCGCAATGCTGCCAAAGGTTCCTGATACAAGCGGCGATGCAGGGTGGGGTCAGGGAGGGTTAAATTGTAGCGACAGGTAATGATAACGCGATGAGGACCCCGGGATTGGGCGATCGCATCCAGCAAACCCTCCACCACCTCCACGACTTCCGGTTTGAACACGGGTTTCCCATCTGCCCTCAGTTCCATGTTTTCCTCGAAATCATCTAACACAAACATCAACTGCTGTTTCTGGGAATTGCAACCCACTTGCAAAAATTTGGTCAGGCGCTGCCGCAAAGGGAGTTTCCCTTGCAAAATTTCCAACCCCGTCTCATTGGTACATTGCCGAGACAGTTGGTTAATTAACTTCGCCTCATCCAACTCCCGATAGATAAAGATGGGTTCATACTCTGGCATCCGTTCCAGCAACCGCGCCGCTACCGTACTTTTTCCCACACCCCCGATGCCATGAATCACGACACCGAGAAAGTTACCCCCTTTCAGCGATCGTAAATAGCGTTGGAGGTAGCGCCGACGTCCCACAAATTCCTCCCGAGTCGCCACTCGCACCTCCGGGGTGCGGGGGTCCAGGGACTGTTTCTGGGGCTGTTGTGGCGGTTGCCAATGATAATCCCCTGGGGGTTCCACCAAGGCACCGGGACAGTCACCGCGCACATACAACCGCAGCAAATGCCAATCTTCCAGTTTTTCTTTTAACAAGTTGCGGTAGGTACTGCCTAACCCTTGACTGAGGGAATATCCCTCCGCTAACTTCTGATATAAATGTGCAGCAGCAGCAGTCGCCGTGGTTTCTAGCACCGGCAACCCCCAACCCAATACCGCCCGCGCCCCTTGGTGAATCAGGGTTTCCGCCATTGACAGTACCGAGCCCTCATTCCCTGCCTGTCCCGTGCGACATCCCGATAGAAAGATTAACTGGGGCCAGCGATGGCGGAACACCTCAGCAAATTCCGGCGCAAAAGCATCATGCCGGTCCCCAGTTTCCGTCTCCGTAATGAAAAAGGGATGATAGGGTTCCTGTCGCTGAATGTCCCCATGTCCTGTCAGGTGAAAAATATCGAAGGGTTGGGGATATCGCGCCCATAACTTGCCCAATTCTGCCACGCATCCGCTTTCCTCGACGCGCACCTGCACTGCCCTTTCCTGCGTCTGCGCCAAAATTCGCGCTTCCTCTGCCTCAAAGTCGAGCACAGGTTCCACCGCTTCCGGGGAGGTTGCCATAAATAACACCTGCAAGGGTCGCGCTTCCAGGGTTGGAGGTAGCGGGGTCTTCCCTTCAATCCAGCGCACTGGCACTACCACCGGGTTCACCCCCTCAACTAAAAAACTCGTGCCGTCATGGAGTAATTCCCAAGGCAAATGCGCCAATTTTTCAGGGGTGGCAATGGCTAAAATTAATCCATCTTGATGGCACTCTTTAATAGCGCGACTCAACCACCGCCCCTCCCCATCCAACCAGCAAAACAATTTCTGCCCCATTTCCTTCAGTCTGGGATCTCCGATGTAATAATTGAGCTTGGCTTCCTTGACTAAATCGGCAATTTGTGATCTATTTAGAAACTGCGATTCTTTTTTTTGCTGTTCAACCCAATAGAGCAATTCAACACAATTGGGTTGAACGTCTTTAAGCTGAATGCGAAGGGTTTGCATGATGGGGTAACCTTGATTGAGATTGCCGCAAGGAAATAGAAAAGGTGGGGTTAATACGTTCCCCTGGGATTAACGGATGGATTGGAGAATCTGGACAATTTCCTCTACTGTCGCATCTTCCAGAAGGACTCTCTCTCCGTCTGCTCCTTCCAGGAGTACGTCCAAACTCCTGGGACGCTGTTGCTTTGCTTCCTTATACCACTTGCGAATCTGTTCGGCAATGGTGAGAGTTCCACCGACAATAGTAATAATAGAGGCGACAGTCGTCAGCAGTTCAGTTTTTTTCGGACCCTCCTCTACTAACAGGGTACCGGCTATTCCTGGAATTGCCAGTAACTCCTGCGCTGCCGATTCGGAGTTTTCGCCGTCAATCGTTATCGTAATCGCTGCCATTGGTGGAACTCTCAATCACGTCAAGACTATTGTAGGCGATTCACTCCCGAGCACACTAACCCTGGAATCAAGCCTCACCCTTCCCCCTTAAACAGTTATTCTGCCTCGAATGAGTCCCGTTAGCGGCTACATCTGGGTTTACAGTCCTGGAAATTGTACCTAGAATTGCCGAGAATTTATACTCATTTGCCTCACACAGCTTTATCATAACTTTGCATAGATTGTCCAAAAGTTAGTTCCATTTTTATAAAACTTGTCTATACTAGAAGTAGATAGAGAAGAAAAGCGGATTCTTTATCGGGGATCAACGCAAACCGAGGGTTACTACGATGCAAACACTACGGGAATCTCCGGAAACGAGTTATGGTATTAGTTTTGCTTTAGAAAAGATTGACTCCATTGTGCTGGATGTATTTAAGCCGTTCTTTAACAATTTACCCCTAGACCCTTATATCAAAGGCAACTACAGATTACGCCGCTTGTCGCGGTTTAAACTGAGCCAAAATGAGTTGATTCACCTGCCTCATGGATATTTGTACCAGAGTAAAGATTACAATCCGGTGGTGGGCGGTGTCAAGCGGCAGTTTGCGGAATTGGATGAGGGACTAATTGCACTGTATGAGTTTAAGAAACTGGTGCAGGAAGTGAGTCATTATTGTAAGTTAAAACCGGGTGTGGAAATCGGGGTACATCAAATCCGCACTACCTGTTCCCCGAAAAACTATGGAAACCCTGCACCGGAAGGGATTCATCAAGATGGTGCGGATTTTGTGGCAATTTTCTCTTGCGATCGCCAGAATATCCAAGGGGGAGGCACTCATCTATACATGGCACGTCGGGAAAAACCCGTGTTTACAAAGGTACTCTATCCCGGTGAATTGTTACTCGTCAACGATCGCGATTTCTTCCACTTCACCACCCCGATTAAACCCCTAGAAGCAGGGGTAGGAACTCGGGATGTATTTGTTCTCACTTCCCCCAGTTTACTGGTTGATTTTGAAGCGTAAACAAGCGATAATGTAGGGGCGATTCGCGAATCGTCCCTACATTAATGCGCTTTAGACTTTATCGGGATGGGTTCCTGCTGGGTTGAGGGTTGAAAATTTTACAGTCTACTAAATACGGAGAGTTAAACGCTGTCATTTCTCCCGCTTGTTTCCCAGGAATTGGAAATAATCGCGCTGACAGGGGTTTATCTAATTTTATCGCTAAACTAGCAACATCCAGTAAAATCGCCTCAATCTGTTCAACGGAGATATTTCCCGGTAGGGGAACTGTATCTAATCCACAGCCACAAACCGAGGAATATAACAATAAATCGGTTAAATTATAGGTTCCTTCACTAGCGCGTTTTGCGAGTCCGACATCTTCACAAATGGGCAACATTAAGCCCGAATATCCACATAATTTCACAGGGATTTTTTTAATCACCCGAGTGATTAGGGCGGAAATAGCTAGGGTTCCAGAATGTCCAAATTTACCTAATCCTAATTGTTCATAAGCGTAAGCAATACTATTAGTTTTGTCCAGGGAGGGGGCGAGGGATGCGTCTATTCCCTGATAGGAAATTTGAAATTCATGGGCGAGTTTCGAGGCTATTTTCTCTAGTTTGATGAGATGTTCTACATAAAGTTCAGTTAAATTGGTTTCTGCTTCGATTAGAGTCCGAGATTTAGCAAACGCTTCGGTCAGTAAATCGGCACATTCTAATCCAATGGAGAAAGCTGACTCACCTTGATGATAGGATGCCGGGAAAAAGGGAATTCCCGGGGGACAATTTGCCGCAGCGCAAAAGCGAAAATTTCCAAATCCATTTACAGTTTCGGTGGAAATGCGGTGAATGGTTTGCGCGGAAGCTTGAAGACTTTCAAAATTAATGCCCTCTTGGAGATTGCCCATTGTACTCGAACAAAAAATTTTTTCTGTTCTTTTGAGAATTGCCGGAATCACTGAAATTAATTCGGGAGTTTTGGCATAACCGATATTAAAAAAATCTAAATTTAAGGCTTGACAAATCTCTTCTAGTCTCTGTAAATTATCAAGAATTTTAAACAGGGTGTATCCGGGTAAATACTGCTCAAAAGATTGGGTAGAAATGCGGGTGGTTTGGACTTCATAGCCTTGATTTTCTAATTCCTGTTGCGCTTGGGCGTTAAATTGCGCCGCTTGTTGAATGGGGGCGCTATCCGTAGGAGATGCTAAGGAAATCCCGGTGGTGATGGTTCTAATTTTCATAGCCCTGTTGTGGTTTAATGTAAATTTCCCGGGGAGGCGATCGCCGGAGTAATTGCAGACATCCCCTCATCATCGCTGCCACTTCCTCCGGTTTCTTTATTGAGGATTTTTACCACCTGATTGTAAATCGCTTCAGCTTGTTCAGGAGAATTGCCAATGCTAGTTAATCCCAGCTTGCCAAATTCCGAAAGACATCCCATTAAATGAAACAAGGTTCCGGTTTCGGTACAGCTATCGAAATGCAGTTGATGATAGGCGATAATATCCATTAAATCATTAGGCAACAATCCCCGATAGCGGTCTTTTTGGAGATTATCGGTGGCGAAGTAATATTTAGGGCGTCCGGTTTGGCTATAAAATAATCCAGTAGATAAATTATACCGGCCATTGGTTAACAACTTGAGTTCCATAAAAGGATGAGTTGTGCCACCTTTGCGGAGGTTAATTTCGATCGCATACAAATCCCACACTAGATGATTGCTCTCCTGACGCGGAATCGCCAAAAAGTCTACACTAAAACGTTCTAATGCGCCTTTAGCGGCTAAATTTCGCCCCACGCGCATTCCCAGTTCCTGCGCTTGCAATCGATATCCTTCATCAGCGGGAAACTGACAACCGAGGAAAATTTGCTGATCGCTACCGCCAAGAATTTGGTCATGAGTGGAGAGGATTTCTACCTCACCATTGGGGAGAATTCTGCCTTGCACACTAGGCGATCGCTTGTTTTCTCCTTCGAGATACGCTTCCACAATTGCGCCTAATTCGGGAATGCGACTGGAAAAATTAGTCCAGGTTTCTCCCTCTGCTTGAAAATTCATCGTTTCAAAGCGATCGCAAATCGTCCCCACCCGCTTTTCTGGTGCAATTTCATACAAGGATTGCACGTCTAAAATAGCATTTCCTTTCCCCGAAAACCCTTCATTCAGTTTGATAGCAATCCGTCTTAAATTCGGTTCCTTTGCTAATAAATCTGCCGTAGCAACTGCCAACTCTTGAACCGTCCAAAGCGATAAACTCCCTGGAGGATGGGGAATATTACATTCGCCGAAGATTTGGCGAGAACCGCTTTTTGTTCCCCATTCTAATAACTCGGGATTTAATGCCAATAAAGGAATATCTAACTGAACCGAAAGGTCCCGTTCACTGGCGGTAGAATTAAAACAAATCATGTAAGATTTATCTCGGCGCAAAACCTGGCGGATGCGCTCAATTAGACGGGGACGTTCTAAAATCTTTTCGGTTAAAGGTTTCGGAGAGGCATCATAGGTGGAAAACAGCAACAGGCGATCGCGAGCGTGAGAAAAGGGAATTCCGGGTAACAATTGTAGATAATATTCCACAATCGTGGGATGTAGGGGTTGGGATGTGACATAAATTAGGCGAGTGCGAGGGTTTCGCAACCGAATCAGAGAATAGAGATTCCGTTCCTCATAGTGATGTACCCCGTGAATTTTCAACAGTTCCCGGCGATCAAGAGACAGGGAAGGAACCACTAAAATATCATTATCCCCGCGATCAAACTCATCGATGCTTTGCCAGCGATCGCGCAATTGACTTTGCAATTGACGAAATCGCTCAATGCGATCGCCTTCCAATTCCGTTTGAACACCCATCTACTCAACCCCTACTTGCGATTTATTCTGTAATTTTAGCCTGATTGCTCCCGCTACCCATTCCCCTAGGGTGAGATTTGAGCGGAGATTCTGGAATACCCGTGCAGACTCCATCCTCTACGGGTCAAAGATAGAGTATCAGAGTCCAAAAATTTTCGCGCCGGGAAATGCCTCTCCTTCTACCACAGGTGGAACTAAAAATACACCTCCTGCACGCACAGTAATAAACCGTTCCATTCCTGGCAATTGCTCCTTGTCCCCGCCTCCAAAATTCACTCCCCCTAACCAAGTTGGTTGCGTTAACATCCGTAAGAGTCGTTCAGGAGTGTCCTGAAAACTCACAAAGTTTAAACCGGCACGAAACCCAGGAGTGCTATCGATCGCCTCCAAAAATTCATACCCTTGCCGGAACACCCGCAGGGAATTACGCGACCCCACATCTTCCGCCTTATTCTGATTGGCGCGATGACTATGACTCGCATTTAAAGGCGACTCCAAGGGCACCCGAGGTAACTCGCGATACGCTGTATTTTCCGGGGTTGTGACTTCTCGGGTTCCTGCAAAGGGACAACCCGTTTGGACGACTGGATTGCCATCATTATCAATTGTTTCTAGGGGACATCCCGAGAGTTTATCTCGTCCGATGATGAGTTCTTGTTGCTGGCGAGTGAGTTTGCGCCAAATTGTTAAATCCACCGGCAAGCGCAAAAAGGCGAGATAAGTTCCTCCGACTGTCCATTTATCCTCCTCTGAGGTTTGGTCTTCTTTAATGGCGATCGCCTGAATCCGTTCTGAACTTTTCATGTTAGAAATTCCATCATGAAAATCAATCCAACTGCGCTCATCATCCCGCTGAAAACCCGTATAAAATCGGGTGATTAATAACGGAGATTCTCCCGTTTGTGGGTCAGTCAAATCCTGTAAGACTTTCCAGGTTTCTACCACCGCCCGATTCACTGCCAATTCTGTTTTAGCAATAAATTGGAGCGCAATTTCTTCCGTAGCGGGATTAAATTGCACATCATCAGCATACGATAACCCTGAACCCAAAAGTAACGGACCGCCACCCGTAGGACGAGCCGAACGAAACTGATTTTTTGCCCCTAAATCCAGCGGGAGCGATCGACCCCCATCCGCCAGTTTAAAAACATTCGGTCCATATCCCACCAAAACGGTTAAATCCCCACTGGGAACCGGAGAATCCGGTAAATCCCTAACTTTGCCTTCTTTGAGGTTTTGATACATGGAGTACAGGGTTTGAAATGCCTTGCCAATTTCCGGCGCAGTTAACCCCCTGGCAGCGCGAAGAAACATGATGCCAAAACATTGATCCGGTCGAACTCCTGGCGCGTGATAGATACCTTCTTGAAGTGATGCACTCATGGTCAATCTTGGTGAAAGTAAAAGTTAAGAAAGAACGCCGATTTGCCGAGGACCGATGCGACCGATTTGGGATTGGGTATCATACTGCTGTTTTAACTGGTAAATGCGATCGCAAATCCCCGCGTCTCGACAGCGAATTGGTTCTGAACTTGTCCGCAAAATGACATACTCATCTTCTGCAACTGGAGTGGGTTCTCCCACGACAATAATTGGGCCAATTTCAATCTGTTGCAAAACTTGAAAACCCCCGGTTAAGGGTTTAATATCTGACCCAACTTCCACCACAATATCATCTAAAAATGCTTCATCGGTATCACTCGGGCCAAATTCCAAGCGTTGATACATATCTTTTTCCCCTCGACTGAAGCGAATCCACTCCTGGGGAACAGCTTCGTCTTGATATCTGAAGACCGGATGATTAAAAGATAAAATATACATCCCCAAAGGATTATCAAATGCCACTGTCTGACCATTCATCGCGGCTCCCTGCGCCCCCATTGCAGCGGCTGGGTCTGCATGACGACAAGCCAAAGCTTCTACATTGTATTGCCGGAAAATTTGTTCTCGGATGGCAGATTTTAGCCCAGTCTCAGTGCGAACAACGTAGGGCGCGGCTCCAAACATCACAATATATAACAAATCATCCAGGCCATTAATTGGATGAGTCATAAACAGCGCATTGTCTTGATTTAATGCCCCAGTCGGTTGCTCCGGAACCCCCGCCGAGACTAACTCCGCGTTATTGCCATGACCCGCAACTAGTCGAGAAAAGGCGATTTCTCGCTGACGTGGAGTGAGTAGAGAGGGGTTGCTCACCCCGTAAAGTGCTTCCCAACTGGGGAGAAATCCCAGCACAGTCTCCACCATTGCTCGAACCGCTACGGGGTCGAATTTAGCAATACAAGCCCAGTATTCCCGCAGTTCAGTGGTGACTTGCACTCGTTTCGGGCGCATTTTTCCCGTTGCATCCGGCTTCTCAATGATACGATATTCACAGTATTCATTGTGCAAGATATGCCGCCCTGGAACACCCCAATCGCACAATTGTTTAGCGGTGGGTTCATCCAAACAGAATGCGGGTTCGGCAGGGTCACCAAACCATTTAATCGGGGCGCGGACGGGATTTTTGAGGGAACTGGGGTCGAGGGTGAAAAAGCGATTTTTCCAGTTACCCAGGCGATCGTAAGCGTTTTGAATCGTTTGATTCCACTGTTCAAGGAGGTCGCTACTGATGATGGGGTCGGCGCGGCCCGGAACGTCATATAACATGATGAATTATACTCCTGATATTAGGGTAGAGAACGAAAAGAAAGACAACAGACCCGATCTCAGATCAGGCCATCAGTCCATCGTGCAACAGGACTGCACCAGTCCCGATAAATTTCAGATTCTTTAAAGAAAGTGACGTTAACCTCGGACCGCTTTGACTAAAGACTGACAAGCTTTGAAAAATATGCTAACATCCATGCCTAACCCAATATACTGCACTCCGACATCAATCCATTGTTTCGCACTTTCCGGAGTAGTGGTAAAGGTTCCAACCGCCTTGCCTGCATCGCGAATGGTTGTGACAGCACGTTTCATCAAGTCGATAACGCGGGGGTCCTCCACTTGACCGGGAATTCCCAGGGATTGGGAGAGGTCATAAGGACCGAGAAAAATTACGTCAATATGGGGAACGGTGACAATTTGAGCTAAGTTTTGGATGCCGGTTTGACCTTCGACATGAACGATTACCAGGGATTCAGCATTGAGGCGATCGGTAATATTCGTCCCAGCGGAAGTGTAAGCACCAGCGCGAGTTCCGAAAGAAAGACCTCTAGCACCAATTGGGTTATATTTGGCACTCTGAATCACCGTGGCAGCATCCCCTTGGGTTTCGATTTGGGGGACCTGGACCCCGGCACTGCCAATATCAAGGGCGCGTTGAATTTGAGAGGCATCGTTTTTAGAAACCCGAACGATGGGGGCCAGTCCCACGGAATCCGCAGCGCGACAGAGATCCTCCGCAGCGAGGATATGTAAAGGGCCATGTTCTAAGTCGATTACGGCAAAGTCAAATCCGGCATGACCACAAATTTCGATAAAGGCGGGATAGGGACAGTTGATAAAAGGGCCGAGAACGGTTTCACCTTGTTGGAGTTTCCGTTTGAGTAGATTTTCGCGCATATTGTCGGGGTTGGCGGTGGGATTTTATCCTCAAATTTTAACGGAAGCAGGGTGGAGAGACTTAGGGGGTACAAAAAGAAATCGCACCCGCTGTAACAGGGGTGCGATCGCCTTATTTATCGATTACTGGATTCTGCTGTTTCCAGTTCGGAGTGACCTTACATCAGCAGTAAGCTCTCTTGGGTAATCTCAACTTGAGAGAACACCGTTAGGGAGTATTCCGCACTAAAGGTAACCGTAGAAACAATCTGTCCGGATTCCATCGTGGAAGAAGAAATCCCTAAATCGTCCGTAGTGTTGGCGGCATCAAACAAATCAGAGAGATTCGTAATCCCGAAGGCAGCACCTGCCAACTTGATGACGTCACCTTCTTCCGCATTGAAGTCCAAAATCACGTCTTGCTTTTTGGCCTTCTTGCGGGCAGTTTTCTCGGTGTCTTCGCCCTCTTCCATATCATCCAGAAGAGCATCGCCATCTAGGATGAAGACATCTGCACCAACACCACCAATTAGGGTATCTTTACCCGATCCACCGTAGAGCGTATCGTCACCTTCGCCGCCACTGAGGAAGTCTTTACCGTTGCCACCCATGAGAAGATCATTACCGATCCCACCGATCAGGGTGTCTTTGCCATTGCCACCTTCTAGGTAGTTATCCCCGGCAACACCACAGAGGAAGTCGTTGCCATTGTCACCCATTAGGCTATCGTCACCCTTACCGCCAATCAAGGTATCTTTGCCGTTGCCGCCTTGTAGGGAGTTATTGCCACCCATCAGCATATCGTCAGCATCGTCACCTTCGAGGTCATCCTCGACAACTGCATCTTCTTCACTTTCAGTAATTGCTACCTCACCTTCCGTAACTTCACCTTCAACAACTGTTGAATCGTCGGCAAGTGCGGCATCTTCTTCAGTGACTTCACCTTCGACAACTGTTGAATCGTCGGCAAGTGCGGCATCTTCTTCAGTGACTTCACCTTCGACCAGTATTGCCTCGTCGGCAAGTGTTGCATCACCTTCAGTGACTTCACCTTCGGCCAGTATTGCCTCGTCGGCAAGTGCGGCATCACCTTCAGTGACTTCACCTTCAGCAAGTGTTGCATCACCTTCGGTAACTTCACCTTCAGTGACTTCACCTTCGGGGACTTCACCTTCAGTGACTTCACTTTCAGAGACGGGTGGCATCAAGTCTTCACCGTTCATCATTGCTTCAAACACTTCCATGTCAGCAATCAATAGGTCATTTCCGTTCCCACCGAAAATGGAGTCGTTGCCTGTGCCGCCGAGCAAGGTGTCGTGTTGGTTGTTCCCTTCGATGAAGTTATCCCCAGCGATACCGAAGATCATGTCTTTGCGGTTACCACCGATGAGGGAATCGTTGCCTTCACCCCCGATGAGAACATCGATGCGTTTTTCCGCTGTGAGGGTCACACCGCCATCACCGTCAGCCACTAAAACGTTCTTGCCGTTGAGGTTGATCGTATCCACACTGGGAATTTCGATTTCGAGATCCTCACAACTGGGGAGAGACTCTAGGGCCGTATCCGGTGCAACGGTGATGAGTCCTTCAAATTGACCCACTTCGATGTAATGTTCAAAAGCACTGGCGTATTCTTTCCCTTCACCGATAAGTGCTTGAGTCTCTTCATCGAGTAGGGAGAGATAGAATTCCACGTTGAATTCAGAGGTAGCAATTAAACCGCTGGAGAGTCCGACTTCCACAAAGTGAGCGAAGGCGCTGCTGTATTCCCCGGAGGCGATCGCCTGAGCGACACCGGGCTGAGTGAGATAGAACTCTTCGTCAAAGAACTCGCAGGAGACTTGTCCTTCAAAGAATCCCACCTCTACAAAGTAGGTAAAGGCACTGCTGTATTCCCCAGATTCAACGAGTTTCGCGACTTCTGGATAGTTCTCCAGATAGAAATCTTCTTCAAACAGCGCACTACCCACTAGACCCTCAGTGAGTCCAACTTCTACAAAGTGAGCGAAAGCACTGGTGTATTCACCCGACTCAATAAGTGCGGCGACTTCCGGATACTGATCCAGATAGAAGGCTTCGTTAAAGAAGGGACAGGGGCTGTTTCCTGCGGTTTCCCCAACTTCTAGGAAGTGGTCTAAGGCGCTGCTGTATTCACCAGAGGCAATCAGGTTAGCGACATTAGTATAAGTCGCTAGATAGAACTCTTCGTTAAAGATTTGGGTAACTTTGGTGACTTTTTCAATGCTGGTCACCTCGACGGTTCCCACATCGCTGATTTCCACGCCTTCAATACTGATGCTGGGAGCAGTCGTAATCGAAAGATCGCTCGCGGTGAGTGCGGAGGTAGACCAGATGTTAACTGCACCTTTTCCTTCCAGTTTCAGAACAGTCAGGAACTTGGTAGTTACGGTTCCATCTTCAGCGGTTTGTTCTACTTCGCTGACTTGTGCGGCACTTAAAAGCTGTTCCGCAGTTAGAGTGCCTCCGACGACTTCGATTTTGTCCCCTTCTTCGGCATTGAAGTCGAGAATGGTCGTGCGGTGTTTCGGTTTTTGTCCACTCACATCGAGGATAAAGGTATCAGTGCCTTCACCACCGGCGAGGGTATCGGATTTGCCACCGCTAGTATAGAGGTAGTCATCCCCACTGCCACCGATGAGCAAGCTCTTACCTTTGCCACCGGCAATTAGGGTATCGTTACCTTCGCTGCCACAGAGGGTATCTTTTTTGTCGCTGCCAATGAGCAGATCATCACCTTCCTCACCGATCAGCAAGTTTTTGTTTTTGTTGCCGATTAGGGTGTCGTTGCCATCGCCACCGACGAGGGTATCATGGTTTTTGCTGCCAAAGAGTAGGTCATTGCCTTCCCCGCCAAACAGCAGCGATTTTCCTTTGCCTGCAATCAGGATATCGTCGCCAGCATCTCCAATGAGGACGTCTTTCTTTTTAATCCCCTGAAGCACGTCATTGTCTTCGGTGCCGATAATGGCGTTAGTGGCATTATACTGGCTGGGGTCTAAGTCACCGAGTAAGTCGGTGCATTCGGGAATGGTGATGTTGTCAGCGGAGGACAGCAGTCCTTCTTCTTTGCCGACTTTGATGTAATAGGCAAAGGCGGTGGGATATTGTTTGCCTTCGCCAATGAGGGCTTTTTCTTCTTCGGTTAGTTGTTGTAAGAAAATTTCTTCCTTGAAGGTAGCGCTGGCGGTGATGCCTATTTCGATGCCGATACTCAGAAAGTGGGTAAAGGTAATCTGGAATTTTTGCGCTTCGGTTGCACCGGCAGGGATTTCCGGCATCTCAAAGTCCGGATTTTCTGCGGCATATTCTTCTAGTTGTTCTAAGTAGAACTCGGCATCAAAGTCAGGGAGTGGATTTTGGCCTTTTTCAAAGCCTTCTTGCATGAAGTATTCAAAGACGCTGGTATATTTCCCACTGACGATCAGTTGTTGAACTTCTGAATATTGCAGTAAGAAGTATTCTTCGTCAAAGAATTGGGTAGGAATATCGCCTTGAGCTTGTCCAACTTTCAGGAAGTAGTCGAGGACGCTTTCGTATTCGCCGGACTCAATGAGTTCTTGGATTTGGGGATTTTGCTCTAAGTAGAATTTCAGATCAACTAGGGGACTGAAATTCTTCTGGCTGATTTCGGCATCGAATTGTCCTTCGAGGAGGTAGTATTCGATCGCACTCTTGAATTGTTTGCCTTCGCCGATGAGTTCGCGGATTTGTTCCGGCAATTGAGCGAGGAAGAAGTCTGAGTTAAAGACGCCGGTTTTGGCGATCGCTTCGGTTTCTTCCGTCAGTGCAGGATCTTCTTCGTCAGAGGGTTCTTCGCCATCGGTGGGTTCTTGTCCGGGGATTGTTGGCGGCGTTGGCGGCAGATCGAAGACAATTGGTGAACCGTCGGTTGTTTCTTCTGGGGTTGAACCATCCTCAGTTTCTAGGTCATCATCCTCCGTCGGCATTTCGGCTTCCGGTTCTGGCATGGGGGGATTCGGCAGGAATCCGCTCAAGAATCCAAATTGGAAGAAGTGGGAAATAGCACTAGAGAATTGACCGTTTTGGATGCCTTCCGCTACTTCTTGATACTGTTGTAAGTAACTTTCAATATTGAAGGATTCGCTGGGAATGCGACCTTCAAAGATGCCATGATTTAAGAAGTGGGAGAAGACGCTTTTAATCTTGCCAGTTTTTAAAGCATCGGCAACATCTTTATATTGTTCCAGGTAAAATTGGCCGCTGAAAAAGCTGCTGAAGGTGCGGATTTCAAAGCGTCCATGTTGGAGCCAGTGGGTGAGTCCACTGCTAAATTCTCCAGCTTGAACGGCTTGGTCTACATCTGGATTATTTTCGAGATATTCTTGTTCATTGTAAGCCAGGTTGGGAGAGCGATTTTCTTTGCAGCCAAACTTGAGGAAATGTTCCAGTCCACTTTCAAAGTTGCCATTGGCGATCGCCTCTTTGACATCTGTATTCGTTTCTACATAGAAAGAGGCATCAAACCCCGCGATGATTTTCCGTTCCTCTTTATATCCAAATTTGTAGGCGTGTTCTAACCCACTCTTGAATAAACCTTGTTCGACAGCTTCTTCAACATCCGGATTTTCCGCTAAATATTCTTCTTCATCACAATAAGCGGTAACCAGTTCTTTAATTTCCGGATCGACACCAGCATCGTCGTCCATTTCCATTTCTTCGCCATCATCAACGGCTTCACCCTCACCAACAGCTTGACCATCATCAAGGTCATCTTCGCCGTCATCGCCGATTACATCATCCCCTTCATCAGTGGTGACTTCTCCATCCTCAGCAACCTCTTCACCTTCATCAGTGGTGACTTCTCCATCTTCGGCAACATCATCCCCTTCATCGGTGGTGGGGACTTCGCCATCTTCAGCCACTTCTTCGACTTCAGTTTCGGTTTCGGCAACGGGTTCTTCTGGAGTTTCTTCGGGCTCCGGCACAACTTCAGTTAATGTAGTGGGTGCGATCCCTTCGAGTTTGCTGCTGCCTTCGCGATTGTCGGTTCCCACACTGGTGAGGCGTAATCCCAGACTTTGACCTAAAAACTGCTCCAAAGTCAAGGTTGCAGATTCGTGGGAAAGGGTAAAACTGGTGGTTGTAATATCGTCTTGGCCGATTCCAGAAGTGCCAATTTCTACGTTCCCCTCAAAGGATCTTGGGGTGACCATTGCATCCCCACTAATGCTTCCACTGTCTCCAAACGCTGAATTGGTGACATTACTGCCGGAGATTTGCAGTCCGCTGAGTAAAGAATCATCGGCTAGGTTGAAGAATACCCCTCGGATGTCTGCCATCGGGGTCACATCTTGCACAGTGACGTTAATACCAGCGGCAGTTTCTTCAAGAATCAGTTTGCCACTGGCATTATCTCCCGTAAAGCTACTAACTTCAACAGTGAGCGTTTTAAGTGCGGCGGTTTCTTCTGTACTTGTGGTCGTAACCGTTGCAGTTTCTTCGGGGGTTTCTGCGGTGGTTTCTTCTACGATGGTTTCTTCAGGATTCATAGCAAATCTCCGTAAGTTAATGCAAACACTAGCTGCTTTGGCTGATGCCTTTTGGGGGTTAAAGGCGGGTAACAATCCCTTAACTGATTTCTAGGTCAAGGGGGGACGGTTTGAGAAAAATTGGGGTTCCCGGGTTCGGGAGTTAGAGGCGATCGCCTCTCGTCTTTATTAAGAACTATCTCTAATTTTCCGTAACAAACAAATTTTCATTATTTTTACAAGCTCAATCCGCTTGTTAGATGTAATTTAGGGCCGCGTCTCAAATTAAGATAATTGAGTTCAGCTTTGGACTAAAATCGCTCTTTACAATATTTTTACTTGATTTTGCTAGATTTAGCTTACCCGAAAAATCTGGTGCATCTCTCCGCAATTATACGGAAATTATTGTCAGATTTCGTCCAAACTTAAGTCATTTAAAACCCATGAAAACCCCTGGTTATAAAATCCGGCAAGTCAGGAAAAACCAATCAGAAAATCATTAAGTTCTGATTCTAAGGCCGTTGTTTTGTTTAGGCAAATAAGTTATCTTTCGACTGAAACAGGTATAATTTAAGTTTTTATAAAAGTTTTTAAAATTTAAAGAGAGCAGGGGTAGATTTCAACATGAAAAATACCTATTTCTGACGGATCCAGTGAGTGATATCATCAAAATA